>JADGAW010000256.1 GCA_015231815.1 Nitrospinota bacterium | reverse complement strand
CTGAAAATGTTTCAGCATGGTATAACCTTGCTATGACTTATCGAAGTTCCGGAATGTATCAAGAAGCAAAAAAAGTTTTGGAAAAAGCACTTGAACTGGCTCCCGGAGATAAAAGACTTCTCAGTGCTTATTACAAGCTTCCCCGTTTTTAAAAGGAATGAAAATTTCAGGGAAGTTGTCGTAAAGGGTCTTTTAACTTAACGCAGGAAGTAAGTTTGTTGTTTCAGAAACAGTTATGGTCACTTCATTTAACTCATTTCTGAAAGTAACTGAACCATCTTATTTTGTAACCAAATAAAACTATTAGGAAGATTTTTTCCTCTTTAAATTTTCAATTAACTCAAAATTGACAGGTTTACTTGCCTCCCCAAAATAGATAGAACGGTGAGGAAAGGGAATTTCAATGTTATTGGTATCAAATGCATGTTTAATTCTCCTGAGGTATTCTCTACCAACTTCCCACTGTCTGATGGGCTTTGTTCTGATACGTCCCTTTATTATTACCGCTGAGTCAGCAAATTTATCGACGCCAAAAACCTCAGGTTCTTCCAGCATGATTTTTGAGAATTTTTCATCCTGAACCATCTCTTTACCAACTTCCTGCATGATTTCAATAACCTTATCTGTGTTTTCTTTGTAAGCCACACCAATATCAAAAATATAGGCAGACCATTCATTGGTAAGGTTACTAATGGTGGTAATGGTACCGTTTGGGAAAATATGAACGATACCTCCAAGGTCTCTCAAAACGGTTGTACGGAAGTTAATTTTTTCCACCAATCCACCAGTTCCGTTAAGTATTGCTACATCACCAACCCTAATCTGGTTTTCTAAAATAATGAAAAAACCTGAAATAATGTCCCGCACAAGATTTTGAGCACCAAAACCAACGGCAAGTCCAGCTATTCCGGCACTTGCAATAACAGGGGCAATTTCAAAACCTAATTCCTTCAGTATGACCAGAAGAACAGTTATCCATATAATTAACTTTACCCCTTGCCTGCTTAGTCGAACAATTGTTTCAATTCTCTTTTGTGATTCTGTAGGAGGTTCTCCTTCTTCAACACTTTTCTCCACAAGTTGTTTCTCTACACCTTTAAGAAACCGTTTTAATATTTGTAGAAGAATCCATGCGATTATGAGTATAACCAACACTCGTAAACTCGTTCTTATAATTGTTTCCCAACTAATTCCTGAGAAAAACTCCAGTACGATTTCCATTTTTATTCTCCGATTTTGATTAATTTTTGTGTCTATGAAATTCTAACATGCAAATTTTTTCATTTCAACAGCGCAAATTTTAATAAATAGAAGATAAAAACCAATTGACCCCCGAGGCACTGATGGGGCAAGTATTGAACGGATTTTTAACTGAACAGCGACTTCAACAAGAGGTGAAGGTGCTGTTCAGTATAGAAATATATTGATGGATGTTTTGACTTAAAACAATCCCTTTTGCAGTAAATCATGTAAGTGGATGACACCTTTAAGACGCTTATCGTCAGTAACAATAAGAAGGGAGGTTATTTTATTGGTTTCCATAATTTTTACTGCGCTTGCTGCAAGTTCGTCCTGACTAATAATCTTCGGATTAACCGTCATAATATCAATTGCATTAAGATTGTTAATTCCGGGGTCGCTAAAATGTCTTCGTAAATCCCCGTCTGTAACTATTCCTAATATTTCCTTCTTTTCATTTATCACGACGGTCATTCCCATCTTTTTGCCTGTAATTTCCATGATAGTTTCAGGAACAGATGTATTTTCATAAACTACAGGCAAATCATTTCCCGAATGCATGACATCCTCGACTTTCAATAAAAGACTTTTTCCCAGACTTCCACCCGGATGATATTTGGCAAAATCTGCTTCGGTTATATTTCTCTTATCAAGAATTGCCATTGCGATGGCATCACCCATTGCCAATGTAACCGTCGTTGAAGCTGTTGGAACCACTCCCATGGGACAGGCTTCTTTTTCAACAGAAACATCAAGCGTTATGTCACTTATTTTTGACAATGTTGAATTAAGGTTGCCGGTCATCCCGATCAAAGGAACACCAAAGCGCTTAACAATTGGTAAAACCCGTATAACTTCATCTGTTTCCCCACTGTTGGAAATTGCCAGAACAACGTCATTACTTCCAACCATTCCCAAATCCCCATGAATACCTTCTGCTGCATGAAGAAAAAAAGAAGATAACCCAATGGAGGTTAATGTTGCCGCTATTTTTTTTCCGATAATTCCCGATTTTCCAATACCGATGACAATAAGTCTTCCTTTGCAGCCATCAATAAGGTTTACCGCCTTCTCAAAATTCGTGTCAATTCGATCAATTAACTTCATTATAGAGTCAGCTTCTATTCTCAAAACTTCTTTTGCCCTGCTTGTAATCAAAATTACTCCTTGATGAGATGTACGTATTTAGCGGAAAATTGCTATAATTTTAGCATAACGAAATAACCATAATATTTAATCAAACGGCAATATGGAAGCAAAAATCCCTTGGACAAATGAAGCATTGGAAAGAGTTAAAAACGCACCTGATTTTGTTCAACCAGGTATTTATAAACTCATGCAAATCAGAGCAAAAGAACGCTCAAAAGAACTTATTGACTCAGCTTTTCTTACAGAAATAAGAAATGAATCCATGATGTTGGCATCGAAAAGAATAAAACAGTTTGGCTTTGAAGAGCTGAAAATAGAGGCATTTGACACTGCCAAACAAAAAATGAAGGATGCAAATAAAAAAGAAGTGATAGATGGTATTAAGGATTTTCTCGGACAAAGAACCGGAAAGAAAGAATCAATTATTCAAAAATTCAGTGAATATCTCAAAGATGACGCAAAGAAAATGGGGTGGGATAAAGGTGCCAAACAAAGACTGGAAAAAGCACCTGTCTTTGTAAGAGGTATGGCAAGAGCAGCAATAGAAGAAGAAGCAAAAAAACAGGGATATAAAATGATAACCGAGAAGTTTGTCAGTGAAGTAATGGACAATATGATGCCTAAAGCTGTAAGAGAAGGTCTTATGAAAAAAGGAAGCTAAGGTCAATCTCACAAAACATAAGATTTCTTTAATAATTTTTTAAAATTACATGCCAATTTATTCTGAAAAAGTTAAAAAAACTTTTTTTATCTCATCGATAAGTGTTCTTTGTTTTTTTTCTTCGATTGTTTATACCCGATATGTAGAACAGCAGTTTCGTTTGCCTAAAGAACTCTTTTTTCAGTTTATTTCATTTTCCTCTGCCCTTGTTTTTGTTCTTTATACGCTTTATCAGGAAAATTCCCTGTCAGCTTTTTTAAATAAGAACGACCTTAAGAAAAAGGAGTTGCGCCCCATACTTCTTCTTTTAACGCTTTTCACTCTTACTGTTCTTACCTCGTCTCTCTTTTCCAGTCAGACTTACTTCTCTACTCTTTATTTAATAAGTTTCTTTTCAGGCTTGCTTCTTTTTTATCTTATGTTTTTTCTTAGACTTGATT
>JADGAW010000255.1 GCA_015231815.1 Nitrospinota bacterium | reverse complement strand
ATTACCTATGGTGGATGTTATTCGATCTATGCAATAAGGCGATATTAAATCGTTACGTATGGTTTGGTGATTTGTAAACCTGCTCAGCTGACTCCTTTACCACTTCATATATCTCTTCGTCCTTGAGAGTCTTTTGGAGAATAATACTTCCCACTTGAACATAAATTGGTCTGAGGTGTTTTAAACTTAATGCATAAATGTCTTGAGTGCAAATCTTACAACCGTCGTAATTAAGTGTTACGGGTAAGATTTCCTGCATGGCTTTACAAACTCTTCTTTCAATGATATTCCTGATGTCGTTCAGGTCATGTCCGTTAACAATGTATTCATCTTCCGTTGGTTTTTTTACATACATAATTAAAGCTCTTGAAGTTAAATATTATTAACGTGAACTATTCTATCAATAATTTCCAGTTTATCGTGACAAAAAAGCTTTAATGCCTCTGAATAAATCTTGTGTTCTTGGACTAATATCTTTTCTGTTAGAGTTTCTTGGGTGTCGTTATGGTTTACTTCAACCGATTTTTGGGTAATGATAGGGCCATGGTCAACTTTCTCATCGATGAAATGAACCGTGCAGCCAGCAACCTTTACTCCATAGTCAATTGCTTTTTGTTGTACGTTTAATCCTGGAAATGATGGTAGTAAGGATGGATGAATATTAATGATTTTATTGGGGAATGCATGAATGACTTTTGCAGAAACGATTGCCATGTATCCGGCAAGGCAAACAAGGTCAATTTCTTTTTCCCTTAATAAGGCAATAATAGCATCATCGAATGCATCTGCGGATTCAAACTCTTTTTTATTAAAGGCTTTGGTTTCAACTCCAAAATTCTGGGCAATTTCCAGACCTTGAGCAGATGCATTATTGCTGAAAACCAAGCAGAAGTTAATGAGAGGGTCATCCTTACAATTATGCATGAGTGCTTCCATATTGCTTCCTCTACCGGAAATAAAAATTGCTACATTTTTTGCTTTTGTCATTTTTCTCATTGGTAAATATAAAAGCTAACTATTTTAAGTGAATGAGGGGCATCTTTTTCATAAAGGTTTGTTATTTTATATTTTTTTTAATGAACAAGGGAATAGAGTATAAAATACCTCAATAAAATAATTTGACTTCTTTGGGGGTACCTTTTGTTTTATATGGATTTTATCGCTTTATTCGGTGGGAATTACATCTTTCTTATTAAATCAAAATATTATGGAAATCGAAAAAATACTTGTTGTTGATGATGAAATGTTTGTCAGGGAGTTTCTGTCAAATATATTAAATGATCATGGATACATTACTGAAATGGCTGATGGAGGTAAAGCTGCTCTGGAAATATGTAAGGATGCCACTGACATACGGTTGATTGTTTCCGACATGAATATGCCTGAAATGTCGGGTTTGGAGTTAATTAAGGAGCTAAAAGAGACCTCCTCGAGAATCCCTATAATTATTCTTACGGGAAGTGATGAAATCTCTTTGGCGATCAACGCCATTAATAATGGGGCAAGCGATTACCTGCTTAAGGATGAAAATATTCAGGAAACAATTCTTCATTCAGTAGAAAAAATTGTTAATGCTGAAAGAATGAGAGAGGAAAATGAAAGGCTTATTCACGACTTTGCCATCAATAACTATGAACTGGGAAAAGCAAACTATGAGTTGAAAGAGACATTGGATGCTTTAAAAATAAGTCAGGAGGAATTGGAAAAGAGAAATAATTTTATTCAAAAAACATTTGGTCGTTTTCTTTCTGATGAAATTGTTTTAAATCTTTTAGATGATCCAGACGGATTGAATATTGGCGGAGAAAACAAGAAAGTGACAATAATGATGGCAGATTTAAGAGGATTTACAGCCATTTCAGAACACTTGGATGCTGAGAGCGTTGTTAAGGTTATTAATAATTTCTTGAGCCCCATGATTGAAATCCTCATGAAGTATAACGGAACGATAGATGAATTTCTCGGTGATGCTATTCTCGCAATTTTTGGGGCACCACTTTCACGGGAAGATGATACGGAAAGAGCAGTTGCCTGTGCTGTTGAAATGCAACTGGCAATGAAAGACATTAATGAAAAGAATGTTGCTGAAGGACTGCCAGAGGTGAATTTGGGCATTGGAGTAAATACAGGACAGGTTGTTGTCGGCAATATTGGTTCGGAGAAAAGAACAAAATATGGTGTTGTGGGAAGGCATGTTAACCTGACTGCACGTATTGAGGCATATACCGTTGGAGGCCAAATATTTATTTCAGAATATACCTATAATGACTTATCTTCTGAAATCAGAATAGATAATCAATTACAGGTTGAACCAAAAGGGGTAAAAACTCCTATAACAATTTATGAGGTAGGGGGCATTAAAGGAAAATATAATCTTTTCCTGCCGGAAAACAATTTCGAGGAGCTTTTAACCTTAGATAAAAAATTGCCCATTTCCTATAAAGTCCTGAAAGGAAAGCACACAAGCAAGGAAGTTTATGAAGGTTTTATCGTAGAAATGGGAAAAAATGGCTTTTTATTGGAAACTGATGGTAAGATTAATATCTTTGATAACATAAAAGTGGCTATTGATGATGAATTGGGTAATAAAATTACTCAGGAACTCTATGCAAAAGTAGTAAAGCATGACAATTCAGCTTCAAATATCTATTTGATTCGTATGACATCAGTTCCCGATGAAGCACGAGCATTTATTAAGAAGCTTAAGGGTTAATATTTTTATTCTATTTAAATTTTTTTAATGAAAATACAATTTTTAGGAGTTGGGTCTGGCTTAAATGCTCAACTTGGTAATACAAATATTCTTGTTAATGATTCCGTTCTTATTGATTGCGGTCCATTTACTCCATGGAGTCTAAAAGAAATAGAGAAAATGGAGTCAATCAGTGATATTATCATTACCCACTTACATGGAGACCATTGCTATGGCTTGGAAGCTCTTGGCTTTATGTACTATTTTGTTTTGAAAAAAAAAGTAAAACTTTGGGTTACGAGAACCATTGCAAACTGCCTTTGGGAAGAAGTTCTTAAGGGAACAATGAAAAATATCCAATCAAAGGAAAACATAGGCGTTGAGGCTTCACTCAGTGATTATTTTGACCTTCATTACCTTGAAGATGAGAACTTCTCAACTGATATTGATACTATTACCTATGAGTTGATAAAAAGTGAACATGTTCCCGGAAAGGAATCCTATTCAGTTTGCCTTTTGGAACAAGGAAAAAAAAGCGTGCTCTTTTCAGGTGATGTAAATGATGTTATTGATAAATTTGTTCCTGATGCTTATGAATATACCCATATCTTCCATGATTGCCAGCTTTTTGAAACGGGCTCTGATATTCACGTAAGCATTGATCGATTGAAAAGACTCCCTTCTGATGTCCGAAAGAAATTGACTCTCATGCATTATGGAGAGGGAATTGACACTCATGATACATCAATGTTCCATGGTTACGCAAAAAAACTTGAGGAATTTATTATTTAATACCTTTTGT
>JADGAW010000254.1 GCA_015231815.1 Nitrospinota bacterium | reverse complement strand
TGGAAGCCTTAATAGACCATCCCAATGTTTTTCTGGAATATGAAGCCTCCCAGAAAGTTACTGTGAGAAAGCAAAAAGCCTCTTTTGGAATTGATGAAAAAGAAGATTCCTATATTCTAAAATCTTCTGAAAAAGATAGCTACGGAAAACGAAATAAATATTTTACCTTTCCTGATGGTTCACTGTACAACCTTGATATTGATAGTCTATCCGTAACCCTCATAGAAGTTCCTCATGATTTTCAGGAAGTTTATCGAAATATCCTCTTCAATGAACTTGAAATACCTCAGGAGCAAATGCATCTTTTTCTCAACACTCTGGAAAACCTGAACCATTTAATTCCTGTAAGCCTGCCAGAAAAAATGTTAGGAGAAAAAATTGACTTAAACCTTAAAATTTACCTTATTCTCAATATTGAAGTTGACAAGTCACTTACGGTTTTAATTCGTGTAAAACCGATGTTTGTACAAAACAGTACTAAAAAGGAGGAAGATTTTGCCACCTTCATCCCGGGAAACGGAGCTCAAAGAATTTTCGGTTCTATAGACAATAACCGCATATATGTAGAGAGAAATCAGGAAAGCGAAGTTGAGGAAGCAAATAAAATTGTGGAGGAAGCCACTCTGTCAGAATTTGAAACTAGTGACTATTCCTACAATATTACTGATAAATTTGATGCTATAGATATTTTTGAAAAGCTCCACTCAATTTCTCTAAAAGAAAAAAATATTGATTTGGCATGGACGAATAAGACAAAATCCCTCTGTATAAAAAATACGGTATCGCCACAGGCAATGAATATTACCATAAGCAATAAAAAGGATTGGTTTGAAATTGAAGGAACAATTTCCATTGAAGGGGAAGAGAGAAAGTTAACTGAAGTTCTTGATGAAATAAATAAAGGAAGAAAATACCTGCCTATCGGAAAAGGAGGCTACATTAAGTTTTCTGACCTTCTGAGAAAAAACCTTCAACTTCTTTCAGCATCAACCAATAGGAATAAGGATACCCTTGAGGCAACTTCCATTGCACTTCCGATAATTAATGAGTTCCTTGAACATGTAGGAATGGCAAACCGTTCCAAAGAGTGGAATGACCTCACTGAACGACTGGATACATTAACAAAAATAAACCCAACTGTTCCTGAACAGTTGAAAACAACCCTCAGAGACTATCAGGTTGAAGGTTACCAATGGATGGTAAAAATGTCCGAGTGGGGACCAGGAGTTTGTCTTGCTGATGATATGGGGCTGGGAAAAACAATTCAATCCTTAGCACTATTACTCTACCGACTTAAAAAGAACAAAGGTCCGGCACTTATTATTGCTCCAACATCTGTTGGATTTAACTGGATAGAGGAATGCCTGAAGTTTGCTCCGGAACTAAACCCTATTCCCTACCGTGAAGAAAAGAGAAGCAAACTCTTGAAGAAATTAAGAAATAATGACATCCTCATAACCAGCTACTACATTGCAACTCTGGATAAAAGTAGCCTGTCGAAAGTTAACTGGGGAACATTAATCTTAGACGAAGCTCAGGCAATAAAAAACAGCAGAACTCAACGATCGAAAGCAGTTAAACTGTTAAAAGCTGACTGGACGCTTGCTCTCACAGGTACACCAATGGAAAATAACCTTGGCGAACTTTGGTCGTTGTTTTGGGTTGTTTCCCCAATGGTACTGGGAAACTGGAATCACTTTAAAACAAACTTTGCAGAACCCTTATTAAATAACCCTGGCAACGAAACTAAAAATAACCTGACGAAAATACTCAAACCCTTTCTTCTCAGAAGAACAAAAGATGAAGTCCTTAAGGAACTTCCGTCACGAACTGAAAACTACCTCTATGTTGAACCATCTCAGGCAGAAATAAAGCTTTACAATTCTCTCAAAACTGATGCGATTCTCGACATAAAAAAGCTCTCAAATGCAGACGAAAACCTTAACGGAACGAAAAGAATGAAGGTTCTGGCTTGGCTTACAAAACTCAGACAAGCCTGTTGTCATCCGAAGCTTGTTCTTCCCAACACCTACATAGCATCAAGTAAAATGAATATTTTTATCAAGACGGTGCAGGAACTTATTTCTGAAGGACACAGAACCCTTGTCTTTAGCCAATTTACCTCCTACCTTACTTTGGTAAAGCAGGTTGTTGAAAAGGAAAATATTTCCTACCAGTATCTCGATGGTTCTGTACCTGCAAAAGAAAGGGAAAAAAGAGTAAAGGCTTTTCAGGCAGGTGAAGGTGAACTTTTTCTTATTTCCCTCAGAGCTGGTGGTTCCGGCTTGAACTTAACAGGAGCGAATTATGTCATCCATCTTGATCCATGGTGGAACCCGGCAGTTGAAGATCAAGCATCCGATAGAGCTCATCGAATAGGACAGGAGAAACCAGTAACAATCTATAAGTTAATTACCAAAGGAACAATTGAGGAAAAGATTCTTCAAATGCACACAGAAAAAAGAGAACTCACCAACACAATTCTTGAAGGAACTGATTCGGCGTCGAAACTACCCTTCGAAGAAATCCTTAAAATATTTGAAATAAACGGAAAGAATGAGTAATAACGAGTCAGGAGCTTTATTTTTTGCACCCTGAAACATGTACCAGCATTTCTACCCTCAACCTTCTACAAGAATCTGCGACCAAATATTATAGAAGTTCGTAAAATCAAGCAGTGCTGATTTATGCTCATCCTTTAAACCAATAAATTTCCCAAAGAACTTATAACTGAGTTGTCGTTTATCAGATCCCAATACGACCATTTTTTGAGATACAATTGAACCAAACTCGCTCAGACTAAAAGAAACCATAATTGTTTCTTCATTCTTGACCGGTAGTGGCTCTTTAAGAATAACTCCCATACCGCTAAGGCTGATATCAGTTATTAAGCCCATCGGACCTTTGGCTACTTGTCCACCAGTCACATAGGTTGTTTCAACAGGTATCATTGTATAAATCCTGCTGCTTTCCCGCAAAGATTTTTCTACATCCTTTCCATGAAATTTCAAGACCCATAAATTATGCTGAACCATCTGAGTTTGGTATTCCATTAATGACATACATGCTTTACCTCCAAAAACGTAACTCACAATAACCCCAGGTTTTGATTCATCAAACCTGCCGTCTCCAGGACGTTCCACCAACAAGAATCCTCCCTTATCGGTCTTTTTCCACCCCTGAATAGTCGATTTAACTGTTTTCTCCCCAATCTTAATCTTAATTTGCTGGTCAACCTGAAAACCGACAGGAAAGATATCCTCCGGTAAGGTTGCATCAGAACCATTTTTAATACAAATATCAAAGCATCGTTGATGGAATTCTTTTATTCGCTTAACTGATTCATCCTTGTCATCAATAAAACTAATTCCCAGAATTTTCTTACCATTTGAAACCCGTTCATTCATGACTTCACAGGGTAAAGAGTCCACTTCGTTACCGTCAGAAAGGATAAAGTTCACCATAACTTTATCTTTTGTTTTAATGGTCGCCGA
>JADGAW010000253.1 GCA_015231815.1 Nitrospinota bacterium | reverse complement strand
TTTTAGGGGGGAAGCAGAGAGGAGAACAGTTTTTCTACTGCTTGGTGAAATCAGTTACACGGGGATTTTTTTCAGGAAGTTTCTTTTTCTCACCAAACTTAAACTTTAGAAGTTCCGTCTTATCGGCTTTTGGTATTTCGTCACCTTTATAGGGCAAAGTTCCCCAGACAATCAGTCCTTTTTCCGCTCCACTGGCATTTTCTTTATTAAATTTTGAACTGATATAGTTAATTTCCTTTATTTCTCCCCCCTGAGCGTAAAAGGGAGAGAAACCGTTTTTAACATTTTCCAGCGCAAGGTTTTTATCAAATGAACTATTTTGAAGAAAAATATCGTCTAAATAATGCTCAAGTTTTTTCTGGTACTGTTCGTTTCCTCTATCCATAACAACAGCAATAGAACATTCATCAATTGCCGATTCGAGGTTCTTCATGTTATAAAAATATTTCGACTTTTCGAAATGAAACTCCGGGTTGGGAACTAAATTAAATCCGGCAATTTGAAAACCTTCTCTTCCATTGACTAAATTGAGTTGAAAAACATCCTGTCCATTTTTGTTGCTTACCGTGTGGTTACCGTCAAAGAAGTAAAAAAGCTTGAAATTATAGGAAAGCTTATTTCCTGAAGTGTGAACAGATGAATATTTATTTTCTTTATCGAACTTAAAGAAGCTGTATTCCCTCAAGCCCCTGTTCAGGCAGACCTTTTCCTGTTCATCTGAGAAGATTCTTCCACAGCCTCCAGCTTTCACTAACTGATGATAAAAAGAGCAGTTTTCCTGTTTACCATCTCTGCAGCCATTACTATATACAACCGAGGAGTCTTGAGATTGTAAACGTTCCAGACTTTTGACAAGAGTCTCTTTATATACTTTCCCCATAGTTCCTTCAGAAATAGTTATATTTTTATTCGGAACCGTTACGGAAAAATCGGATTCAGCAAAAGAGCTTGGTGCTGTAAAGAATAAAAGGATGGGAATGGAAATTAAAGCAAAGATTATTTTTTTCATTGTACTCATAGATTTAAGGTTCGCTCATTATAACATTCTCATAAGAGTTTCAAATCCTTCATTATTGGGTCGTACGCACTATTGAAAAATTATTTTACCTTTATGAGGAGTAAATAAACCTTCAGTCTTTATTCCTGATAAAATTAAAGCAACCATACTCATGTTTTTTAATATAGCCATGGATACCCAAGAGTTTCTTAATAAACTATCTACGTTAAAAGTCCTCATTGTAGATGACAACTTCAACATGATCAAAACCATTGAGCATATGCTGGAAGCCTTTTGCTCATTTAAAAAGAAATCAAACTCCATCTATAAAGCAACAGACGGAACCAGAGCTATGAGTATTCTCAAACAACAAAGCCCAAATGCCTTTCCCCACATTGATCTGGTTCTTTTAGACTGGAATATGCCCCGAGTTCCAGGCATTGAGGTGATAAGAAGTATCCGGGCATCCCATGAACCTTTTATAAAAAATGTGCCAGTCATTATGGTCACTGCAGAAGCTCGAGCAAAAGATGTTCATGAGGCAATTCACGAGGGAGTTGACAGCTACCTCATAAAGCCTATCTTACTTAAAGATTTAAATGCACGGGTTAACTCAGCTCTAAAATATTATTGGAGTGGACAGCCTATGCTGCGATACAAAAATATGCGGAGCGAAGTTCGGTATTGCACTCTCTACTGCAAGATGAAAGTGAAGGTTGCCTATGTAAACGAATACTCTGAAGAAGCTGATGTTATTAACATCTCAGAAAATGGATTGAGGGTCGTACTTAAGAAACCACGTCATGCAATTAACAAGGCAAGCAATATGCCTGAAGCTGTAAGTATTCTTTTTAAGGAATTTCATGTCATTTCCTCAGAATTACACGAAGTTGCTGTCATGACCATTCCGCAGGAAGTAGAAGAAGGTACTGAAAATATAGAACTTTCCCTCTGTTTTAAATATGGATTTGATTCGGAATTAATACACAACCACTGGCACACTTGGGTTAATGAGGTAAAGAAAAAAGAACTCAGCTATCGGGGAATGCAGACATAAAAGCATTACAAAGGAGATGAGTTAACTCACCTAATCAAACTCCCATCCACGAGGGAATAGTCCCTATATTCAAGAGTAACACTATTTTTATCATGCTGTAAAAAGTAATATAGCAGTATAATTCCTTCAATTTTTAAACAATGAACACTCTGCCACTGTAATTAAAAAGACCATTTTTCTTAACATCGTACCTTAACTCTTAAACACACCTTTTATGCTTGAAGAAGTCTTCTCAATCTACCCTTTAACGTGGGATGCTATAGCATGTTGTATGCTTTCGGGACTCATTATAGGGCTTGAAAGACAGTTTCTCGGAAAGCCTGTTGGAGTAAGAACAAGTATGTTGGTTTGTGTTGGAACATATGTTTTCCTCTCTATCTCAAACTCTGTGACAGAAGATAGCGGATTTACAGACCCATCCAGAGTTATTGGGCAAGTTGTCACCGGTATAGGATTCCTCGGAGCAGGTGTAATGCTCTCACGAGACGGACTTGTATATGGGGTAACTTCCGCTTCAACGATATGGGGTTTGGCAGCAATTGGCGTAACAATAGCTTCAGGCTATGAGATGACAGGAGTTAAAATTGCCCTACTTGCCGTTATTATTCTTGTGGGGGTTGATCTCGCAGAAGATGCCTGGAAGTTTATGCAAAAAGGAGTACATAAAAAATTAAAGTCTAAACTTAAAAAACCTGACACTGGCGAATAAAGCCCTTCTATACTGCTCCCCATTCGTAATATTTAGATTTATGCATTAACCCAAGAAAGATGTTCTGTCGGAAGAAAAGGATATAGTAAAATCATAGGAATTTTACTGAAAGCAATATCTCCCTACAAAAATCAAATACATTACATTGATATGAAAAAAAAACTCTGTCATTTCTTACCATTTCTTTTATTGACTTTTCTTTTCAGTGGCTGTGGTTCCATCGGACCGACTATCATGAAGGGAGAACGATTTAATTACAACAATGCAATATCACGATCCAATAATGAGCAACTTCTTTTAAATCTTGTTCGACTTAAATACCGAGATAATCCTTATTTTCTGAACATCAATAGCGTTACTTCTCAGTTGACGTTGCAAGGTTCTGCTGAAGCATCTGTTTCAGTCCCTGACACCTGGAACAAAACTTCCAGCGGAAAAATCGGCGGTGTTTATTCAGAAAAACCAACCATTAGCTATGCTCCCCTTCAAGGAAATGAGTTCATTCAATATATGTTGACACCCATTTCATTGGAGACCCTTGCCCTCCTCTATAACTCTGGCTGGAGTAGTAAAAGGCTGCTGGTTGCTACGGTACAGAGAATAAATAACATCCCAAACGCTCCAACAGCATCAGGTCCAACTCCAGAAAAGGCACCTGAATTTAAAAGATTTATACAATTTGCTTCATTAATGGAAGAACTAAGACAAGAGGAGAACATTTTTCTTACCATTGCTCAAAACAAGGGGGTTGAAT
>JADGAW010000252.1 GCA_015231815.1 Nitrospinota bacterium | reverse complement strand
ATTTTTGTCGTCACTTTCCAAGTAATGTTTTGCCAAAAGATAGTAGGGATATCCATCTTGTGGGTTTTCATATATCTTTTTTTTTAAAAATGAAACCTTTTTGAGGCTTTCATATTTATTGGAAAGCCTTTCTACCATAGAGCTTTTCTTGCATAAACCATATGACATTGAGACTGTGGACAGGCACATGACAAAAGCAACCAGCACTATATTCACTGTTTTCATAAAATCTCCGATTGTTTTAGTTAATGAAACCATAGTAACTGTAACCACTCCAATTATCTAAATTGTGTTTATCGGTTTTTGAACCACCGTTTTTAATTTTCTTTCGTATTATATCATTATATATTGAGAATGCGGTGGAATTGCCCTCATTCAGCTCGCTCAATATATCTGAAACGAATTCAACGCTATAATCGGAATAGACTTCATGGTTGGTGCTTAACAATGCCGCTGCTCCCGCAAGGTTAAATGACCATGCCAGGCTTCCAACACCATCTTCACCACCTGTCCCCGTGTTACAAGCCATCAGCATGACAAGTTCAGCGTTAAGGTCAAAGTTGAGGACTTCAGAACTTCCCATAAACCAGTCCTCATAGCCACTTCTGTCTTTAAGGTTGTCATCAGAGAATAACAGTGATGTCTCATTAAGTAAATAGGGTTTATCTGCTGGAGAGCATTTTACCCAGCCACCATCCTTTGGATGGTGGCAAAGTTTCGTTCCCCCAAGAAAAGCATGGGTGCCCAACACAATATATCGATATTCATTGGATTCAAATCCAGGGCAAAACCCATAACGGTTGCATTTACTCCTGTCACTTACTTTGCCCTTTAAAGCACTGTTAATTGCTCTTTTTGTAAAGTTTTCACCAAAACGCTCATCAACCTTTAAGTTTAGGTATTTTCCTTCATTTATTGCTTTATCCAAGTCATCAAGCGCCTCAAACTCCTTAACTTTTTTGTTTATTGGCGAAGCGCCTATAAGGGTGTCTTTGGTTTTGTCGTTCCTTGCGTACTTGCTTGAATGGATAAATGCCTCAAGGGAAAAACTTCTGGCAACGGATACTTTTTCAATAAGAAACACCGGTTCCGATGGGTCTTGGTTCACTGGTAAAAGGTGTAAAGGCACTCCGTTCAATGACCTGTCATCGTTAAAAATCAAAGTATTGTTCCCTTCAAGTATATCTTCATTGTCGTAAAGGAAGGAATACGTGTCTTTATAGAGATTCTCAAAAAGGAAGTAACCGCTTTTAATAAAACCTTCTTCATCACCTACATTAGATATATCTTTTTGTATTGTTATCTTATCGGCAAATTGGGCTTTCTCGATGTTTACTCTCGTAGATTTCACTTCCCCGCCTTTTTTAATGAACCATATTCTCGGCGCTACATATTGGTCAATAATGTCCGATTTTTCATTGATAGAAGTAACGATATATGTTTCCTTCTCTTTTAAAGGGACATTGGACAAGACCCTTTTAAAATCCTCTGAACTTTGCGCCACGTAGGAGGAGAAACCACTCTCAAGCATTCTGGCCAACTTTGGGTCGAGGCTTTCAATATTCTTGATTATTGCCTTTATCTCATTCGTTGAGTTTGGGGTATTCTTGTGTCTTAAATTTTCTATCTTTTCGTAAAGATCATTTATTTCCTTGCCGCTTTCCTCGACACGCTTTCTTACCATATTGCAAATCGTGCCCGCAAACCCCGTTTTCTTTCCATTCAAATATGAGGCCAATGAGGCAAGAGGGTCTGTTTCAAGAGAACTAATATCAAAGTCGATATCCATAAGCTTGAACCCATAGGTAATCATGTGACCTATGCCTGCCAATTGGTCAATAGTCAAACCCTCTGCCAATTGATTTCTTAAATCACGGGCTTTATGCAACGAATCAAGGGCATCTTTAACATTCTTGTTATTTCGATCGATTTTTCCGTCCTCCAATATTGCGATATATTGATATGAACTGCCTAACAGCATATAAAGAACGGTTGACTCAAGTGGCGTGAGCGCAATGTTGCCGGCCTGCATGTCCATCTCAATCTTCTTTGCGATGGTTAAAGACTTTTTCAACAGGTCAACCTTCTTTTCATGCGAACCCCTTCGCATATAATATACCGCCTCAAACAATGGATTATTGAGCTCCTTTAAAAATTGTTCTGCTTCTGTGAACTTATAGTCTATTAAATACGCTATACCAAGGTTCAGGTAAACCGACCTTAGCGCCCCTTTGTCGCCTGTTTGGCCAAATCCCTTTATAGCGCCTTTTAGTTTTTCTATTGCCAGTTCAACCGAACCATCGTATCGGTTGTTTATTGCGTTTGAGAGATTGTAGCGTCCCTCTAAAAAAAAGAGTTCGCTGTCTTGCGATATAAAGTAACTGTTATCTATTCCTCCTTTTATCTCTTTAATTTTATTCTTCTGCTCAATCATATAATACATGTAGTCCTCAAAGTCTTGAGGTCTTCCCATTTCAAAGGCCAATTCCGCTTGTAAATAATAGCTGTTGTACGGTGCCATAAGCAAATTAATTTTTTCATAGTCCTCCAACGTGGAATTTTCTAAACTGTATTCATTAATCTCATCCGAAAGTTTTGTCGCTTCTACCAGTTGCATATTAGAATTGTATAATTGGCCGATGTGCGAAAGATATATTGAGTTTACGGTCAATATTTTTACTTTCATGCCTTGTGCCTTGACTAATGCATTCCCTTGCAAACCATGAATATATTCTTCAATATCTTTTAAAGCTGTTTTTATCCTCTTATCCACAACTCCCCAATTCATCTGTTTTATGGCAAGAGTTATAAGGTTGTAGTTGATAACATTTTTTCCATACTTATAGCCAGATTTTTCATAACAATCACGTGCTTCAATATAGTTTTTCTCTGCGAGGCTGAAATCATTCCGTTTTTTGTATAGGGTACCTAATCGATCCAAGGCACGGCCTTTTTGCTTTATAATGTTTTTGTCATTCCTGTCAGATTTATTGGCTTTATCTATTGTTGACTTTAATTCTCTTTCATATTCAATTAATTTCCCGCTATATTTATAACTATTGGCTTGACCAATCATTTTTTCAAGCTCTTTGGCATCAGAAGCATTTCCATAGGTATTGGAGGGTGTGAGCATGGTGGAAGCAAAGAAGGCGGCAATTAAGCATATCCCCACTTTCAGCTTAAAACTGTTGATGTGATATCGGGTTTTCATTGTCTCCTCCAAGGTAGTGTTTATCGTTACAGGCCATCCAGCGGTGGATGGCCTGTAAGGGCATTTTTAAGAAATGAAATGATGAACGAACGTAGAAAAATACGCAAAGAGCACAGTAAAAGGATTTCTACCTTCCTCTTCTGAGTTTCCAGCCAACGTGGTTTTAGTATCTTCCGTACCAAGCAGCTTTATTGTTTCTTGTCCTTTATCCTCTATCTTGACAATAAGGTTGGTGTTACCTGACTCATCCTTTACTGAGTCCACAATTTCAACCGTTTTTCCCGGCTGCATAACCATAGGGTCTTGTTTCTCATATGGTC
>JADGAW010000251.1 GCA_015231815.1 Nitrospinota bacterium | reverse complement strand
GAACTGGAAACTGCAGAAAAAATTGAGGAAATCACCAAGCATCAACTTGGAGAAATGAAAGGTGTTTATCCAAATGTTGACTTCCTCAGCGGTCTTTTGGAAAAAGAAGTTCTGAAGGTTCCTGTTAATTTCTTCCCCTGCCTTTTTGCAATGTCAAGGGTAAGCGGTTGGGCATCCCATTATCTTGAAGTGGTAAATAAAGAAACAAAAATTTATCGACCTGACCAAAAATACACCGGTAAAGTTGACCAAAAATATACGCCCATTTCTGAGCGATAACAATGTTAAAGAAAGATTACAACACTAAACTTCATGAGTACGAGGGAAAGATTAAAAAACTTTCCCAGTGCCTTGAAGTTGCAGCGTTGTTGAATTCCGAACTTAACTATTCAAATCTTCTGAAAAACATCATGCATGTTGCCCAAATTGCAACCAATGCCAATGGATGCTCCCTCCTTTTGTACGATGAAAATCAGGAAAACCTCTATTTTCAAGTAGCCGAAAGCAAAAAAGCAGGTAAATTACTTCGGGGAAGAAAGGTCGAATTAGGCGTAGGTATTTCTGGAACCGTTGCTGTGACCGGGGAATCAATGCTTATTGAAGATGCCTACAACCACCCTCTTTTTTCTGCTAAATACGATAAAAAAACTGGTTACAAAACAAAAACAATCCTTGCTGTCCCATTGAAATATAAGGGGGGAATTATTGGTGTAACCATGGTCATTAACAAAAAAGATGGCTCCGTCTTTACAGCTGAAGATAAATTTGTTCTCGAAGCAATCTCCAATTCTGCCTCGATTGCCATTGAAAACGCTCGTCTTCATGAAAATGCCCTACAACAACAAAAGGTTAGTCAGGACTTAGAGTTTGCTAAGTCAGTTCAGCAATCCTTTATGCCTCAAAAAGAACTGATTGTTGACAAAATGTCCTTTAAAGGAATTAATATGCCTGCAATGACCATCAGCGGCGATTTTTATGACTATATTCAGATAAACAGTAATGAAACAGCATTTATTTTCGGAGATGTTTCCGGTAAAGGTGTTTCAGCTGCCCTCTATGGAGCACGATTAATCAGCAACTTTAAAATGCTTACCTTAAACAATAAAGAGCCCGAAGACTTTTGTAAACAACTTAATCGTCTGGTAAGGGAATATTCTCAAAATGGAATGTTCACTACGCTCATCTATGGTCTGGTAAATACAAAGAAGAAAGAAGTTTCTTTTGTTAATGCCGGTCATCTTACCCCCGTACTTTTCAGAAGTGTTTTACAGGACTATAAGCTGCTTGATGCTGAGCAGTCAATTCCTATAGGTATTATGGAGGATGTTGACTTCAAAGCAGTAAAAGTCTCATTAAATAAAGGAGACTCCATTATTTTTTACACTGATGGAATTATTGAATCAAAGAATAACAACAACCGGGAACTTGGCATGAACAATTGGTTGAAAATAATTCTTAAGATTCCAAAGAAGATAAAAGCGATTCCCTTTATTCTTAAAAGTCTTCAGTCCTATTCGATTCAGAAGGACGACATGACTCTATTAACCATAAGCAATAATGTCAGCGATGGTGTTACGGTAAGAATGCAAAAAAAAGAGTTTAAAAGTAGTACGGAAAACTTAAAAACTATCAGGGAGTTTATTAATAAATTCCTTAAAATTAGAAGAGTTGATGAAGCGTTGATTCACAAGATTGTTCTTTGTGTCGATGAAGCCTGCTCAAATATAATTAAATATGCCTATAGCGGAAAAAACGATGAAAAACTCCTCCTTAAACAATATGTTTGTGATAATGAATATGTTGTTTCCATAAGTGATAATGGTGCACAACCCGATTTAAGTAAAATTAAGCCCAGAAATCTGGAGGATATTAAACCCGGAGGACTGGGAACCCATTTTATTTCAGAGATAATGGACAGCGTTACATACAATCGTTCCCAAAAGGGCGAAAATAATTTAACCATGAAAAAATATTGGAGGTAGGCATGGATATTAAAAGTTCCTTTGAAAAAGGGTTGCTGATTGTTCGCCCTAACGGTGATATAGATATGCACAGTTCACCAGAACTCAGAAAAGAACTAAGAAACTATTTCCGCAATGAAACTGATGCTATTCTCATCGACCTCAGCGGAGTAAAGTATATGGACAGCTCAGGGATTGCCGTATTTGTTGAATGTCTTCAATGGGAAAAAGCCAGCAAAAAAAAGTTTATTATTTTTTCCATGGCCGACAACATCAAAGGAGTTTTTGAAATGGCAAGACTTGACACCCTCTTCACCATTGTTAAATCAGAGGTTGTTGCTCTCGAAAAAATAAAATAATTCACCATCTCAACAAACAAGAAGGAAGGATTTTATCTATAGAGGATTACCAAAAATATCGGTGCCTTCCTGTGCTGCAGCTTTGTGAAGTTCTCTCCATGCATCGTGACTCTTTAAGGCTTCTTCCTCATCAACGATAGAAATACCAAAGCCTGCATGAACAACGGTGTATTGTCCGATTTGAATATCAGGAACATATTCAAGACAGGCTTTGCTCATTGTTCCACCAAAGCTGACGTTACCCATCTTCAATCCACTATCATCAAATATTTCTACAACTTTTCCTGGAACACCTAAGCACATGGTTTTTTAATTAAATAAATTAGTTTGGTTGCTTATTTTAAAGCATTATATTTCAATTATGAATTCATAAACATAACAATAAAACTGACTCAGGAAAACTAAGTAAATAAATGTATAATTGCTCGGAGTAATAATAAATACTAAAGGTTTGAATAAAACCAAAGGTTAATTGTTTCTTTTATCAACTATCGGAGAGTTATTATGAAGAAAACCACATTTTGTCGATGGCTTGCCCCTTTTATTCTTAGCTTTGCCTGTTTGTTTCTTTTTTCCGGCTGTGATGGAAGTGAAACTAAAGAAACAATTAATGAGTCAGTTGAAGGATTTACCGGAAAGAAAGCCATGGATCAGGGAAATAAAATGAAAAAAGAGCTTGAGGAAATAAACAAGATACAACAACAACGTAACCAAAAGCTCAATAACTAAAGGGTTCTAAACCCTTTAATGCCCAAATAAACATTTATTCACCTCTTTTTACTCCCCATTTAAGAAATCATGTATAGCGTACTTTCATTTTTTCCAACAATAAGTTTTGCTTGACAGAAAACAAATTTTCCATAAAATACCCGCAATTTTGTTAGCAGTACTTTCCTTTCGTTAACTCCTTTTTCTGGAGGCATTATGTTTACGTTCCACCTTGGAAAAACAGGACTTCGTTTAGGAGTTCTTATGCTGTCATCAGCCCTTTTTTTCAACCTAACCATAATATCCAATTTCTTTGAAATTCCTGATGCTTCCGCAAAGGAACAACAAGAAGAGCAAAAGCTCGAAATGAAGGGAAAGCTGAACGACTTAAAAGAAAAAGAGAATAAAAAACTAAAGAACAAACATAAGAAAGAATCAAAGAAAAAGCACAAAGATAAAAAAAAGAAAAATAAAAAGCTAAAAAACAAGCAAAAGAAAGAATCAAAGAAAAAACTCAAAGACAAAAA
>JADGAW010000250.1 GCA_015231815.1 Nitrospinota bacterium | reverse complement strand
TTGAAATAAGGTATTCAATTTTTTCATCTGAAAGAAGAAGGGGATCTCCTCCGGTTATAAGTACATCTCTAATCTCTGGATGCTCTGAAATCCACTTCAGTCCCTCATTCACATCAAAACGCAACTTCAGTTCTTTATCAACAATTACCTCCTTACGAAAACAGTGCCGACAGTAAATGCCACAAATCTCCACAACAGTGAAGGCAATGCGATCATGGTATTGTCGTGCAATGCTGTCCGGTCTGGTTTCCCCCGTAGCTCTGTTTTCCTTCCAAACAAGAAAATGTTCCATGCCATAAACATTTTCAGTTTCCTTTATTGAAGGGATAACCTGTTTTCTTATAGGACAATCAGGGTCGTTTTTGTCCATAAGCGAAGCAAAATATGGGGTTGTTCCCCATTTAGTGTTCAGTGTGTTGATTGCTTCTCTTTCAGAATCGGTAACATTAATATATTTCTCCAGTTTTTCCATCGAATTAACGTGATTCTTCATTTCCTTTACCCATTCTTCAGACATTCATTTCTCCCATAAAATTATTATTGTTCATCCTTCTGTAGCGGCACACTTAGTTTTGCAAGGCATTTGGGACATGTTGTAATATGTTTCCCCACTTCCACTTTAATGGGAAAATGACAGTAATCGCAACGTATCATTTTGGTTTTCCTTTCAATAATTACAGAACTTTTTCGAGGGATTCGAATGGTTCCATTACATTCAGGACAGTTAACTCTCTCTCCTTTTAAAATAACGGGTGCTTTAAGGAAGTGATTACATTGAGAGCAGGTAAAGGATATTTTTGAATCTGAATTTACCGCAACCTTACTTCCCATAGATAATCTCCTCAAGCTTTCCGCTTAACACCTCAAGAGTACCCCTGTTTTTTTGAGCCTCATATATTCTTAACGCTTCACTGTCGTTAAGAGAAAGGGTTTTCATATAGTTTTTTATAAATCCCTTTATGTAAATGTCTCCAGGCAAACTGTTAAGATTGTCCTTTTCAAGAGATTCCAGATGGTGCTGTTTTATTTTTGTTTCTCTGGCGATTCGTTCTAACTCAATTTTCTTCCTCTTTCTCTTATTTGTGAGGTAACCGCCAATTGTCGTCATGCAATAAATCCTGAATAATGTGTGATTTAGATTATTCTTAAGGCAAGATGGTTGCCATGTGGAGGAATATTCTTTAAAATTCTTGCTTCTTTGATGTAAGTCGTTGGATTTTATGGATAGTAAAAATCTTGTGACAATCCCTTTTGTTTTTTATTGATTCTTTTTACTTTTAAAATCACCACTGAACGTGTATATTGTTTACAGTTCTGAATAATATCCGCATAAAAAGGTGTATTTATTACACGGTAAGCTTGAAATATTGAATGTTTTATCTCTTTACGTTATACTTTCATGTATTAAAATGATTACTTTGTATACAAATGGATAAAACACGGATATTAATTGTTGACGAAAAAAGGGAAATTGAGAATAGATTAAAAAGCCATTTTGGTAATGAAAAACTCATTGTTGACAGTGTAAAAAGCATTTCCTATATTCTGGAAATGTTTTCTAAAACGACTTATGACATTCTTCTTTGGCAAACAGCACTTGTTCAAGGTGACCCGGATGACGGGTTGGGGCTCTTAGAGGTCATCGGCGTAGAGTCACCAAGAACTCAGGTGATTATTCTCACTGAGGATAAAAATATTGATATTGCTCTGGAAGGTATAAAAGTTGGTGCCTTTCAGTATTTAAAACGTCCATTTATGGATGAGGAGTTCATTCAACTCATTGAGCTTGCACTGAGAAAACAGCCTTCAACCGGACAAAATACTCTCCTGAAGCCAGAAAAAAGGTTTGTTAAGAATCTCGATGGACTTTATGGAGTGAGCCTGCCAATGCAGCATGTTTTTGAACAAATACAGGAGGCGGCAACAACAGATGTTTCTGTACTTATTACTGGAGAGACAGGTACAGGAAAGGACATAGTTGCCTCGGTAATTCATCGATTGAGTTCGAGGGGTAAAATGCCATATATAACTGTTCACACAGGAGCAATGCCATCTGAACTTATTGCGAGTGAGCTTTTTGGTCATGCTAAGGGAGCGTTCACGAATGCCACTGAAACAACAGCGGGGAAATTTGAGCAGGCGGACAAGGGTACAATTTTTCTTGACGAGATTGGTACAATGGATCACAAAATGCAGGTTAGCTTATTGCGTATTTTAGAAAAAAGTTCCTTTCAAAGAATTGGAGGAAAAAAGAATATTTCTGTTAATGTTCGGGTTATTGCAGCCACAAACGAAAACCTTGAAACATTTATTGAGCAAAAGAAGTTCAGAAAAGACCTTTATTATCGCTTTGATGTTTTTAGAATTCAGATTCCTCCTCTTCGTAACAGACCTGGTGATATTGCATTTCTTTCAAACCAGTTTGTAACAGAATTCAACAATAAATACAACAAAGATATTCTGCGGATTTCCGGTGACACTATGCATTATTTGGAAAATTATCATTGGCCTGGAAATGTCAGGGAGTTGAGAAATGTTATTCAACGAAGTGTCTTGCTTGGAAAAAAGGAGGTCTTGGAGTCCAATTTATTGCCAGCCCGTATATTAAGTCATAAAGAAAATAAGCTTGTTCATGAAAGATGCATTCCGTTTCAGATAGGTATGTCTTTAAGCGAAGTTGAAAAGGAGTTCATTGGGATGACACTTGCCCATAACAATGGAAACAAAACAAAAACTGCTCAAGACCTCGGCATAACCAGAAAAGCTCTCTACAACAAACTTGAACGGTTTAATGTAATAGGGTACTAACTGCTTATATATACTTCGTTACCTGATAGAGAAGAACCTCTTTCAGGCAAAAAAAGCGTTACCTCCCGGAAAGTGATAAGAAGCACCTTTGGGTATGTTAAAAACCTCTTACGGTATCATGCGGTAAATCTTTGGATGAAAATACTTGAAGAAACCCCTGCTACAAAATGCGTGCACAATTAGTGCACAATTTTACATAATTTGGAAAAGTATAAATTGTGAAACGCCCGGTAAATGCTGGTGCCCTCGACAGGGATCGAACCTGTGGCCTCAGGATTAGGAATCCTGCGCTCTATCCTACTGAGCTACGAGGGCATGAAGAGTCTCGGAGTTTTAGACCCCTAAAATGTAGTCAAAATTATTTAAGAAAGTGAATTATTTTACCATTGCTCTTAGGTAAAAAATATATTGTAATGTAGTGTGACCGTAAACGAATATTTCGTAAAGCACTGAATCTAAAGAAACTTAATCGCTTCTGTTTATTTTAAACATTAAGCCGAAAAAGTACCAGAGCTATCATATTTCCGCCTTTCACCCAACCTATAAAATGCTGGACTCCAGTTACACCCTGGTGGAGACATTGGTTAACGCCCGCGAGATTTGCCTTGGCGAGGGCCTGAAATACGTTTATCAGGGAAATATTCCGGGAGGGGTGGCGAAAACACCTACTGCGGTCATTGTAACGAGCTTTTAATTGAGCGACTGCATTTCCGTATAACCTCAAACCACCTGGACGGGAATAAATGCCCG
>JADGAW010000024.1 GCA_015231815.1 Nitrospinota bacterium | reverse complement strand
TCAGGGTTCATTCCCTTTTCAATTCCTGGAGAAGAAAAAGTAATTGTTGCTTGTGTAATGTATTCATCAGGGTTAGCGTTTTTATTTGATATGTAATAACCAACGAGAATAGAACATAAAAATGTTAAAACGATAAAAAAACGGAATTTGATGAGGGTTAATAGATAGTCCTTTAGAGATGCTTCTATATTATTAACTTCCTGGTTCATTTAATAAGGCTTTTGAGTAAACATCATATATAATTAAACAAATTATTCTACTCTATCTTTTCGAATTTCTATTCCAATAATGCAAATAAATTTCATAAAAAGAACTCTGTTCTTTCTTTTTTTTGACATACTAATTATTACTTTCTCCCTTTATTTTGCTTTATCAATTCGCTTTGAATTTGATTTAGATTCCTTCTACAGTGCGAAATATCTGAATTGGCTGCCAATTTTCATCACTATAAAACTATCCTATTTTTATTATTTCCGCTTATACCATTTGTCATGGCGATATGCCGGGCTTGGTGATTTATTTAATATTCTTAAGGCAACAACGATATCAAGTTTTTTTATGATATTAGTCATATATTTCATGCGTTTGGACTATTTTGCCTATATGCCTAGAGGAACAATTCTTGTCGATTATTTGTTAACTCTTCTCTTCGTATCTTTTTTAAGAATTTCTAAAAGGATGTATTATGAATATTTCTCAATATCCTTAAGGAAAATTAAGGGAGACACTATTCTCCTTGGTGGTGGTGATGCTGGTGAACTAATCGTGCGAGATATTATTCGAACGAAGAACTCACATTACTCTCTTTTAGGAATACTTGATGATGATAAATTAAAACTTGGAACATATATTCATGGAATCAAAGTAATAGGAGCATTGAAAGACCTTAATTACTGTATCCCCCAATTCAACATAAAAAAGGTTATTGTTGCAATTGCTTCAATGAATCATCAGGAATTAAAGGAAATATATAAAGTTGCTCGGAAAAACAATATTGACCATATAAAAATTGTAACGAAGCTTCATGACTATCAGGGAAGTGTAAGTGTTAAATCTCTTGATGATATCAAAGTAGAAGATTTAATTGGCAGGCAGGAAATTGAAATTGATTCAAAAAAGATAGGAGAAATGATTAAGGGGAAAACTGTTCTCATAACAGGTTCCAGCGGATCAATTGGCGGGGAATTATCTCATCAGGTAAGTACCTTTTGTCCAGAAAAGCTCATTCTTTTTGATATGGATGAAACTGCTCTCAACAACCAATCATTAAAGTTAACGAAGTTGTACCCGGAGCTGAGTGAGCATATCCTTTATGTTTTGGGAAATGTAAGAGAAACCAGCAAATTAGAGGAAGTTTTTCGTGAATATCAACCTGATATTGTATTTCATGCAGCAGCTTATAAGCATGTTCCTCTTATTGAAAGTAACCCAAAAGAAGCAGTAAAGACGAATGTAATAGGGACATATAATGTTGCATATACATCGTTAAAAAGTAATGTAAAGAAATTCGTAATGATTTCAACAGATAAAGCAGTTAGGCCTACGAATATTATGGGAGCAACAAAAAAAAATGCAGAATTAATCTGTCAAAGTTTAAACCTATATGGCAAAACAGAATTTATATCTGTTCGTTTTGGAAACGTTCTTGGAAGTCGTGGAAGCGTTTTGCCCCTTTTTCTTGATCAACTGCAGTCAGGTGGTCCTTTGACAATAACTCATGAAGAAGTTACCCGTTACTTTATGACAATTCCTGAGGCAGTTTCATTAATCTTACAGTCAGCAGTTATTGGAAAAGATGGTGACATCATGGTTCTCGATATGGGCGAACCATTGAAAATTAAAAAATTTGCTGAAGAGCTTATTCGCCTTCATGGGCTTGAACCATATAAAGATATTGATATTAAAGTAATTGGGTTAAGACCTGGGGAAAAACTTTATGAAGAACTTTTTAGTCAAAAAGAGAAACTAGAAGTAACGATGCATTCGAAAATTATGCGAAGTAAAAAGCAGGAAACATTTCCTATTGAGAAAATTGACGAAATAATTAATGAACTGAGGGATGTTGCATATAGTTCTGCAAATAATAATGAAGTGAAAAAGCTTTTAAAACAATATGTTGAGTGGCACGATGCTGACTCATAAAATCGTTTTATAAGGTAAAATACTACTCTTTTAACGTTTTTATTAAAGGAATTTTTATGTCATTAAAAACTGAATATGATGAGGTTTCATTAAGAGATTATGTCTCTGTAATAATTAGGTATAGGTTCTTTATTATAACTGTTACCATATTGAGCTTAATTTTGGGAATATATTATGCAAAGTCAAAAGTAAAACAATCCTTTGTTACTCAAGGAACTGTTACCTATAGCTTCAATGGCATGGAGGCTCATAAAAATATTGATGGAACCCCTTTCTCCTCGTCCAGTATAATCTCACCGTCAATTATAAATAAAGTTATACATCGAGCCGAGGATAAGTTTAGGAAGAAAACGTTTAATGACATAAGAGGATACCTAAAGGTACTTCCAATCATACCTCCTAGTGAGGCTGAAAAAGAAGAAGATAAGAGTAAAAACAAGGAGTATAGATTTTTTCCCAACCAGTATATTCTTAAATTTACGACATACAATGAAACTCAATATTCTATAGAGGAGAAAGAATTTATTCTCACTATGATTTTTGAGGAATTTCATAATTATTTTAGGGAGAAGTACGGTAAATCAAATTTTCTGCCAACCTTTAATGTGGAAAACCTCTTATCGTATGATTATTATGATACTGAGCGCACATTATCGAAGTATATTGATATTTATTTAGATATTTTGTCTCCTTTTATGGGAAGTTCAGCGGATTCTACACAAAAAAATAATGAGGCTAACTTATTAAACCCACGAGCTGTGATTCAAATGATGAATCCTATATACCCTATGGATCAGGAATATCAGAAGAGCAAAATGAGCCAAATGAATTCATTGAATCCAATGAATCAAATGTCTCAGATGTATCCACGCAAAAAGTTTAAGAATAAGGATGGGATCACCTTCTCTAGGGTATATGCAAATTTTGAATTACTAAAAGATATAGAGTTAAAGTCCTTTTCATCTCTTATTAATCAATCGCATTTAAGTAAGGATAAAGATGCTCTCATTGAAAACTATTTGTTCCGCATTGAAGAAACAATTAAGGAACGTCAGTTGGATTTAGATGAAGCAAGTATTGCCACAGATCTTCTCGAAAAAATTAGTAAGATTGATAATAACAGTAGTCATTTTTCAAATACTCTGAGTACTACAAGGGCTGGAGGAGGTAATTTCTCTGTTGATGCAAATGTCTTAAATGAAATGATTGTTAGAGATTCCCGCTTATCTCTTACAAGTAAAATTTTTCAGGCAAGAGTAAATGCAGCAACGAAACAGGTCGAGATTGAGCGTCTACAAAAGATTGTTAATGAAGAACAAAGTACAGAGGTTGATCAAAATAAGATTAAGAGTGCAAATGAATCAATCATCCAACTAGCAAAGTTGATTGAATCTCGGGTAAATCAGGCAAATAAACTTGATGAGGAATATTTATCTAAAGAAGTTGAAGGTGCTGTTTCGTTAACAGGACCTGTTAGTTTTGTCGTAGAAAGTGATTCAAAGAAAACAATAATTATTATTTGTGTAAGTGCTTTTATGCTTGCTCTCTTCTTCTCTTTCTTTCATGATTATTGGAGAAGAAGCAATAGAGAGAATAAAGAGTAATTGTGCCGGTCGCTTTGCTCCCGGCACAATGCGTTACGGATACACCCGCTTTTAGTTCGGCGTAAAGCGCCTCACAACAAGCGGATTAAGCAGACAATCCCCTCGGTAAATAAATTTGGGTACTGTCAAGTTTTGTGTGTCTGTAGTAGCATTTCCCTTAGTTTATTTTTCACCGGTATAAACGATGTAACTTTGTATTTATATACATTATTTTCCGTTTCCATCAGGCATGCTACGATTAGGATTCCACAGTGTTCTCTTTCTCAAGCCAAGACTGGAATATGAGCATATTCCATAAAATAAGTTTTGAGAACTGATTACCGGACTTATACTCTTCCCATAGTTTTGTAACCTTTTTATTATCAAAAAAGTTTTGACTCTTTATCTTCTCTTTATTGAGAAGAGTTTCTGCCCATTCTTTTAGCTCTCTTTCCAACCATTTGTCTAACGGAACTGCAAAACCCATCTTCGGTCTTTCAATCAGTTTCTGAGGAACATATTTGTAGAGAACTTGTCTTAGTATCCACTTGCTTTGCCCCTCTTTTACCTTGTAATTCAAAGGTAATTGTAAGGCATATTCAATTAATCGATGGTCGAGTAAGGGAACTCTCGTTTCTAAGCTTACCCCCATACTTGCCCTGTCAACTTTTGTGAGAATATCGTCAGGAAGATATGTCCTCATATCGTACCGCATCATTTCTTCAGCGAAATTGACATCACCCTGAACCCTGAAATCAAATTTTTCGTTTGTTGTGTTATTATTTTTGAGTACAAGAGAACTGTTGTCTCCTGGGGTGGAAACTAAACGTTTATATATCTCTTCAGGAGATGCAGCATCAAGTATGGATGCAATTTTATTGACTTTTTCACCAAATGTACGTGGTATTGTATGTGACAGACTTGAGGGAAAAATATCAGCAATTTTATCCCAATACTGTGGTGGAATTTTATTTAAGGATTTTCCGAAGGTCTTTCTCACTGGAAGTGGGAGACCTTTGATTTTATTCCATATTTTCGGAGCCCAGATATATCTATTGTAACCTCCGAAGAGTTCGTCGCCACCATCACCGGAAAGAGCAACAGTTACCTGTTGGTGAGCAAGTTGTGAAATGAGGTATGTAGGAATTTGTGATGAATCGGCAAATGGTTCATCATAAAGTATCGGGAGTTTAGGAATAACATCAAGTGCTTCTTTACTGGAAAGATACACTTCCGTATGCTCTGTTCCAAGGTGTGCTGCTACTTCTTTTGCATGAATTGCTTCGTCATAACCTGTATCGTGAAAACCAATAGTAAATGTTTTAATGGGACGATTACTTGCTTTTTGCATTAAAGCAACAACAGTTGAAGAATCAATGCCACCGGACAAAAAAGCTCCTAACGGAACATCAGAGAGCATGCATTTCTCCGTAATATCGAGCAAAAGGTCTTCAAGATTATTGAGTACTTTATCTTCATGAATATCTAGTTTTTCTTTTGAAGCTTCTTTAACAGACCAATAAATTTGGGGAGATAAGGGAGTTTTTGGAAAAGGTGTTTCTTTTGTCGTAATTGTTAAATAGGTTCCCGGCAGAACTTTATAAATCGTATTATAAATAGAATAGGGGGCAGGAACATAACTGTAATTCATAAAAAGCTCAACTGCTTCCCTGTTGATGTCGTTATTAAAGTCAGGATGAGCCTTTATTGCTTTTAATTCTGAACCAAAGACAAATGTTTTTTCTAGCCAACCGTAGTAAAGAGGTTTAATCCCGACCCTGTCTCTTACGAGAAATAATCGCTGCTCTTTTTTGTCCCATAGAGCAAATGCAAACATCCCCTCAAACAATTGAAGGGCATTTTCAAGACCTTCAACCTCTATTAATGCCAGAATTACTTCAGTATCAGATGTTCCCCGCCAGTTTACTCTTTCTTTTTTCTCTATTTTTTCTTTTAGTTCTTTATAGTTGTATATTTCACCGTTATAAACTATGACGTATCGACCGGAAAAGGACTCCATTGGTTGATGACCTTCAGTTGAGGTATCAATAACAGAAAGTCTGGTGTGTCCTAAGGCAATTCCGGACTCATTATCAACCCATGTTCCTGAATCGTCTGGTCCTCTGTGGTCTAAGGTTTTTGCCATGGAGGCAACAACCTTATGATTATTCCTAGATTGTATAGTGTTATTAATTAAAAATCCGGTAATTCCGCACATTGTTTTATACGTTGATGAACATTAAATGTGATGACCCATTCTTGATTCTAAAGTCCAGAAGATTCATAGGAGTTGTTGGTTTCCTTTACCCTCAGTTTTCTTTTCATATCCATAAGGGAAACATAGGTTTTTCCTGCCAGTAAGTTTTTATCAAGAGTTCTTTTCAGTTTATGAAAACCTGTTGATGATTCAAGTATTTGGGATACATTAAAGGGTGAAAGAAGTCTATTGCGATAGGGCAGATATTTTAGTTTTCCCAGATGTCCTTCAAGGTAATTGAGCATGTTGATAAGGTTATTTTTAATATTTTCCTTCTGTAAGTCTTGTTCGCTACTTATGAGAACTAATGGGGTAATTCCCATCTCTATTGAGTGGAATGTTTCTTTCATATCAACAGGTTCATTAAATGAAGACAAATCATAAATGTACGCCATGCCTAAGTTTCCGTAGAGCTTTAATAAATGTTTTTCTATTTCTTTATGGTTTTGGGTTAATCCGACAAAATCAATCCCATGAATATAAAGATCTTCAAAGACAGCCATCTCCAAATATTCTCGGTAAAAAAAACCAAGAATAGTGTTAGATTTTTCCCTAATGCTCTCAAGAACGGGAAAGAGGTGAAAGAGACTTCTTTTTTCACAATCCTTCAAAATAAAAAAAATGAATTTCAATGCATTTTTTTGAGATGTTTCCACGATAGAGTCAATAAACGTTTCTTTTGCTGTTAACTCGTTATTTGTCAGAAAGTAGGGGGTTCCTTCAATGATTTTTATTTCATCAATTGAAACTTCCAATGTTTCCCCATATATGTTTAGGTAGGGGGGAAGGGCACTTAAATCGTTCTTTAAGGGAATGATGGAAGCAATCATGTTTTGTCGTTCAACAAGAAAAAGTCGTCCGATATTCTCAAGAAGCGTATATGAGTCTTTTCGCTTATCTGTTACAGGCAGCGATATAAATATTTCCTTGAGAAAGGAAAAGTGAAAATAATTGTCTTTAATATTATGTTTATATCGTTTTAGATTTTCTGGCGGGATATAAACTTCTTTTGTAAGGAGGGTGAGGAAGGTATCTAAGAGTTTCAAATCTTTTACTCCGTTAAAAGGAGTGGATGATATAAAAAGCAGGGAAACGCCTTAGCGAATCCCTGCTTTTTTTGTTTTAAGATGCTTTATTTTCTGCTACCGCAACATTTTTGTAAATCTGAGAGCCGGTTCCCGCAGGAATTAAACGTCCCATGATTACGTTTTCCTTCAATCCGATAAGATTGTCAACCTTGCCTTCAACACTTACTTCTGTCAGAACTCGTGTTGTTTCCTGAAAGGATGCAGCAGAGATAAAACTTTCGGTGTTTAATGAAGATTTGGTAATACCGAGAAGGATAAGAGATGCTGTTGCTGGTTTCATACCATCCTCAATAAGTTTTTCATTGATTTTCTCAAGTTTTTTCCTGTGAAGTTGCTCGCCGTTAAGGAACTCTGTATCACCTGGTTCATCAAGAATGACATGTCGAAGCATTTGTCTGATAATAACTTCAATATGTTTGTCGTTAATATCAACACCCTGAAGCTTGTACACTGACTGGGTTTCATCAATCAGATATTTTTGGAGTGCATTTTCTCCAGATATTTTAAGAATATCATGGGGGTTTGCAGGTCCATCAACAAGTGCTTCACCAGCTTTTACATAATCATCATCATGAACGTTAACGTGCTTATGTCGTGGAATTTTGTATTCCTTAACGGTACCGTCTTCGTTAGTAATAATAATTTTTCTTGAGCCTCTTTCGATTTCACCAACCTTAACAATTCCGTCAATTTCTGTAAGAATTGCGTGGTCATGAGGTTTTCTTGCTTCAAAAAGTTCAACAACTCTTGGAAGACCACCAGTAATATCCTTGGTCTTATGAGTTTCTGTCGGTATTTTCGCAATGATGTCTCCTGCATGAACTTCCTGATGGTCATCAACAATAAGATGAGCACCTGTTGGGAGGAAGTATCTCTTAACAGTTTTACCTTTGCTTTTGATAGAAATTCTTGGCTGTTTTGTATCGTCCTGAGCAATGATGAACTTTGTTCTTCTACCGGAGGTTTCATCAATTTCTTCTTTCATGGTTCCACCTTCAACGATATCCCCATAGGCAATAACACCAGAAGATTCCGTAAGAATTACGTTAGAGTATGGATCCCAATCAGCAAGAACCGTATCTTCTTTAACTGCCTGATTTTCCTTAACTCTTAGGGTTGAACCATAGTTAAGTTTGTATCGTTCTTTTTCCCGACCGTTATCATCTTCAATGTAGATTTCGCCGTTACGGTTGGTAACAACGATATCACCTTTACTGTTAACAATGGTTTTGATACCAGAGAACCGTACAGAACCACCTCTTCTAACACTTACCTTACTTTGTTCAGCTTTTTTACTTGCTGTCCCACCAACGTGGAATGTTCTCATGGTAAGCTGAGTTCCTGGTTCACCGATAGATTGGGCAGCAATAATACCTACAGCATCACCGATTGCAGCAATTGCCCCTGTGGCAAGGTTTCTGCCGTAACAAAGAGCACAAACACCTTTATCTGCTTCACAGGTAAGCACTGAACGTACTCTCACCATGGTAAGACTTGAGTTTTCGATTTTACTGACTGCATCATAGTTAATTTCTCTGTTTGCTTCCAGAAGAATTTCGTTGGTGTATGGATCAACAATATCATCAACAGGATATCTTCCAAGTATTCTTTCCCCGATGGTTTGTCTTACTTCACCACTATCTATTTGCGGAGTTACTTCAATACCTTTTGAAGTGCCACAGTCGTATTGCGTAATAATTACATCTTGAGAAACATCAACAAGACGACGGGTAAGATATCCGGCGTTTGCTGTTTTTAATGCTGTATCAGCAAGACCTTTTCTTGCTCCGTGAGTAGAAATAAAGTATTGGTGAACAGATAAACCTTCTTTAAAGTTTGCAGTAATAGGAGTTTCAATAATTTCACCGGAAGGTTTGGACATAAGACCCCGCATACCAGCAAGCTGTCTGATTTGCGTTTCACTTCCTCTGGCTCCTGAATCTGCCATAATAAAGATTGAGTTAAAATCCTTTTTTTCCTTTTGAAACCGAACATCATCGTACTTTGAAAGGATTTTATCGGTGCCATCAATTTGAATGGAACCTTCCATGATGTTTTCATCCTGTTTTTCAATAACGCTGAACATTTTTCCTGATACACTTTCTGTAAGGTTTTGCCAGATATCAATAACAGTATTTTTTCTTTCACCATCAGTCAAGACCTGATCAATGTACTGGTTTTGTACTTCAAGAACTTTTTTCTTCGCTGTATCAATAAGTCCTTGTTTTTCATCAGGAATCTGCATGTTGTTCAGAGGAATGGAAATACCAGCTTTGGTTGAAATCTTAAATCCTAACGACTTCATAGCATCGAGGAAGACAACGGTAATTTGTTTTCCTTCCCTCAAAATACATTGATAAATAAGGTTTCCAAGAGCTTTTTTGTTCATCTGCTTATTTATTTCCTCAAAGGTGATTGATTTAGGGCAGATATCATAGAGAAGAACTCTTCCCGTAGTTGTTTCGTGATATTCCTTGTTTTCATCTCTGAAGAAAATTTTTGCCTGTAAACCAATAACATCATTGTCGTATGCTCTCATGACATCTTTAATAGAGGCAAAAACTTTTCCTTCACCCTTATCGTTACCTCTAACTTTTGTCAGGTAGTAACAGCCAAGTACGATATCCTGAGAAGGAGTTGTAACAGGCATACCATTCGCCGGGTTCAGAAGGTTATTGTCAGCAAGCATGAGGAGCTTAACTTCTGTTTGTGTTTCCATGGATAAAGGAACATGGATTGCCATTTGGTCACCATCAAAATCAGCATTAAATGCTGTACAAACAAGAGGATGAAGAGTAAGTGCCTTGCCTTCAATAAGTATTGGGTCAAAACCCTGAATACCCAGTCTGTGAAGGGTTGGAGCTCTGTTGAGCATTACGGGATGTCCCTTAATGATTTCGTCAAGAACCTCATAAACTTCTTCCCGTTTTTCTTCAACCATTTTTCTGGCTGTTTTTATTGTTGTAGCGTACCCTTTTTGTTCCAGTTTTTGATAAATGTATGGCTTAAAAAGTTCTAAAGCCATTTTCTTGGGCAGTCCGCATTGGTTCAGCTTAAGGTCAGGACCAACAACAATAACTGTTCGACCTGAATAATCAACCCTTTTTCCAAGGAGGTTTTGTCTGAAACGTCCGCCTTTACCTTTAAGCATATCGCTTAATGATTTCAACGGTCTTTTGTTACTTCCCCGAACAACTTTTGTTCTTTTACCATTATCAAAAAGAGCTGCAACAGCTTCCTGCAACATTCTTTTTTCGTTTTTAATAATAATGTTAGGAGCTTTAAGATCTAAAAGTCTTTTTAATCGGTTGTTTCTGTTAATAACTCTTCGGTAAAGGTCATTTAAATCAGATGTTGCAAAACGTCCACCTTCAAGAGGAACCAGAGGTCTTAGATCAGGTGGAATAACCGGTACAACATTAAGAATCATCCACTCAGGTTTATTACCTGAATGAATAAATGCTTTCATGATTTTAATTCGCTTGATAAGCTTCTTTTTTGTTTGAATGGAGTTGGTTTTTTCCAGATCTTCAGTTAACTGAACCAACAATTCTTCAGGGTTAATTTGCTGTAAAAGCTCAGCAACTCCTTCTGCACCAATAACAACTTTAATTGCTTCCTCACCATATTCATCAATAATACTGTAGTAGGTGTCTTCGGTAATAACATCACCTTCTTTATAACCGGTGTTTTTTGGGTCAGTTATGTAATAAGCTTCATAGAAAATAACTTTTTCCAGTGATTTTAACGAGACATTAAGAAATGTTCCAATACGGCTGGGAAGTGATTTCAAAAACCAGATATGTGCAACGGGAGCTGCAAGGTCGATATGCCCTAGTCTTTCTCTTCTTACTTTAGATTGAGTAACTTCAACACCACATTTTTCACAAACAACCCCTTTATGACGAATTCTTTTATATTTTCCGCAGTTACATTCCCAGTCTTTGGTAGGACCGAAAATCTTAGCACAAAAAAGACCATCTTTTTCTGGTTTGAATGTGCGGTAATTAATCGTTTCAGGTTTGGTTACTTCTCCACTAGACCAGCTTTTAATTTTCTCAGGTGATGCTAACTTTATTTTAATAGCATTAAAGTTTAGTGGATCTTTAGGCCTTTCATATAAATCATCAAACGATTCCAATGAAACCTCCGGGGTTTAATTTATAATTCAAATTGGTAACACATTACCAATAATTTTTGATAGATGTTATGAAGGGGTTGTACAAGACAACCCCTCTTACTTATTGTTTACCTTCTTTAATCAGTTCTACGTCCAAACATAAACTCTGAAGCTCACGAATAAGAACGTTAAATGATTCTGGAAGGTTAGGTTTAAGGGAATGTTTTCCTTTAACGATGTTTTCGTACATCTTTTTTCTGCCTTCTGTATCATCGGACTTAACGGTTAACATCTCTTGAAGAGTGTAAGCTGCTCCATACGCTTCAAGTGCCCAAACTTCCATCTCTCCAAGTCTTTGACCACCAAACTGAGCTTTACCGCCAAGAGGTTGTTGAGTAACAAGAGAGTATGGTCCGGTTGACCGTGCATGAATTTTTTCTTCAACAAGGTGGTGAAGTTTTAACATGTAGATGTAACCAACAACAATCTTCTGATCAAAGTTGTCGCCGGTCTTTCCATCATAAAGGTACATACTGCCGGAATCATCAAAACCAAGTTCAGTAAGCATCTCTTTAATGTTTTCTTCTTTCGCTCCATCAAAAATAGGCGTTGCCATATTTTGTTTTTTCTCATGAGCTACAAGTCCAAGGTTGGTCTCAAGAATTTGACCAACGTTCATACGGGAAGGAACACCAAGAGGGTTAAGAATAATATCAATTGATCGTCCATCTTCCATGTAAGGCATATCTTCTTCTGGTACAACAATGGAGACAACACCTTTGTTTCCGTGTCTTCCAGCCATTTTGTCACCAACTTGAAGCTTTCTTTTAATCAGCACATAAACTTTTACGGATTTAATAACGCTTGCCTGTAATTCAGCACCCTTTAGGATTTTTTCAATTTTTTCCTCACAGGTAATGCTGTTAATTCTAATTTGTTTATTTGTGCTGTCGATTATTTCCAGTCGTCTTTTATCCGTTTTTTCATCGTCAACAACAATTGAAGCAAAAGAGTCGTAACTGAGAGATTTCAGAAGAGGTTTCTTTAAAACATCTCCTTTTTTGAGTTCTTCATTACCAACCTTTACCGATTTAGCAACTTTTTTGGATTTAAGCAGTTCAGCAAGTTTTTCAACGGTATCTTCAGTAATCATTGCCTCATACTTTTCCTTAAGCTCTTCAACTTCGTTCACCTCTTGTTCTTCAAGGTATTTTGAACGACTATCTTTTGGCTCACCTTTTCTGGTGAAGATCTGAACATCAATGACAGTCCCTTCAATACCACTTCCAACCCTTAATGAACTATCCCGGTAGTCACCAGCTTTTTCACCAAATATAGCTTTCAGAAGCTTTTCTTCAACGGTAAGCATTGATTCTCCCTTAGGAGTAATTTTTCCTACAAGAATATCATTTGGCTTTACATAGGTTCCAATCTTAATAATACCTGATTCATCGAGGTTATTAAGAAGGTCTTCATTACAGTTGGGAATTTCCCGTGTAACTTCTTCTTTTCCATTTTTAGTTTCCCGTGCGTCAATTACAAGTTCTTCAATATGCAGGGAAGTAAACACATCATCTTTAACAACACGTTCGTTAATAATGATTGCATCCTCAAAGTTATAACCGTTCCAAGGCATAAAAGCTACCAGTACGTTTTTACCAAGAGCCAACTCACCGTTTTCGATGTTCGGACCATCAGCAATAACCTGTCCTTTTTTAACTGTATCCCCCGCCATAACCGATGGTTTATAGTTAATGCAGGTATTTTGGTTGGAACGTTGAAATTTATGTAATTTATGAAAGTGAATGTTAGGAGAATTACTATTCTTATTTGCATCACCTCTCACAATGATGTTTTTAGCATCTGCATAAACAACCGTGCCATCTGCTTCAGCAAGAACTACAGAACCTGAATCAACCGCTACTTTTGCTTCCATACCTGTTCCAACAAGTGGTGCCTCTGATTTAAGAAGAGGTACTGATTGCCTCTGCATGTTCGATCCCATGAGAGCTCTGTTCGCATCATCATTTTCAAGAAAAGGAATTAATGCTGCCGCAACAGAAACCATTTGCTTTGGAGAAATATCCATGTAATCTACCTCAGATGGAGGAACCATAACAAATTCCCCCTCACTTCTCGCTGAAATAATATCTGAGGTTATTTCTCTATTGCCCTGAAAAACTTCTTCTGTTAATTGTGCAATAACGTAGTTGTTTTCTTCCATTGCAGTGAGTGAAATAGTTTCATCAGTTAATTTTCCGTCAACAACTTTTTTATAGGGTGTTTGAATGAAACCATGTTCATTAACCTCCGCAAAAGTTGCAAGAGAAGAAATTAAACCAATGTTTGGCCCTTCAGGAGTTTCAATAGGACAAATTCTTCCATAATGAGTTGGATGTACGTCACGAACTTCAAAACCAGCTCTTTCCCTTGTGAGTCCGCCTTTACCAAGCGCACTTAATCTTCTCTTATGGGTAATTTCAGACAATGGGTTTGTCTGATCCATAAATTGAGAGAGTGGGTCAGAGCAGAAAAATTCTTTAAAAGCTGTTGCCATTGGTTTTGCACTAAGCAAATCTTTTGGCATCATTGCCGCTACATCCTGAGCAATATTGAGTCTGTCGGTAACAAGTTTTTCCAACTTCATTAAACCAATTCTCACAACGTTCTCAAGAGATTCTCTGACGGTTCTAACTCTTCTGTTACCAAGATTGTCAATATCATCAATTACCCCTTCGCCCATCTTAAGGTCAATCAGGTATTTTGTTGTATTAATGATATCTTCAGGAAGTAATACTCTTTGAGTTAAAGGAATTTTCTCACCGAACTTATTGTTTATTTTCAAACGACCAACTTCGCTGAGGTCATATTGTTTTGGAGTAAAGAAAATATTATGAAAATATGCCTTAGCTAATTCAACAGAAGAGGGGTCACTTGGTCTTAATCTTCTGTAAAAATCACAAATTGCTTCTTCATAGCTTTCTGTTTTATCCTGAATGAGAGTTTTCCGAATAGTGTCGTCCCTTTGGTTCCCGTTTAGGTTGAGAATTCTGAATTCCGTAATTTGTTTATTGTTGGAAATAGCTTTGATTTTTTCAAGAAGCTCTTCGGTAATTTCCTCGTTGAGTTCCAGAAAAATTTCTCCTGTTTCCTCATCAACAATATCTTCACCAATGACTTCACCAATAAGGTCTTCAGCAAGAACATTAATATATTCAATGCCTTTAACTTTTTTTATTTTTCTTACAGTGCTTTTGGTAAACTTTTTTCCAGCTTTAATAACAATTTCACCATCACTATCAGTAATATTCTCAGCAGGTTTATATCCCAAAAGCAACGTTGGGTCATCAACCTTCATCTGGAATAACTTCGATTCCTCAGAATATTTAAGGGTAACAGGTTTGTAAAATGTTTTCAAAAGTCCTTCATTATTAAACCCAAGAGCTTTTAAAAGAATTGTTGCAGGAAACTTTTTCTTTTTATCGATTTTTACATAAAGTATTCCATTTGAATCGAACTCATAGTCAATCCATGAACCTCGATATGGAATAATTCGCGCAATGTGCATCTTTTTACCAATTGCCTGACTTTTTAACTTGTCAATACTAAAGAAAATACCTGGTGATCTATGGAGTTGGCTCACAACGACTCTTTCAGTTCCGTTGATAATAAAGGAGCCTCTTTTTGTCATTAGGGGAATTTCTCCCATGTAAACAATTTCTTCTTTGATATCTCTTAAAACCGGATCATCATTTGCCGTTATTTTTTCCTTTAACGACATTCTTACTTTAATTCTGAGAGCATCAGAATAGGTCAGACCTTTTCTTATACATTCCTCTTCGCTGTTTTTTTCTATATAAAAAACATTGTGTTTACAGGTGGGACATACAACTTCATCAGTTCCAATATCTTCGTATGTTCCGCAGTTACATCTCCAGTTTCCAATTTGATAGCCTAAATATTCTAAGGTAACAAGCCCTTTAGGGTCGTTAATAGGAAAAATTTCACTGAAAATTGCATGTAAGCCTGTACTTTTCTTTTTAGAATGAGCTGTTTTTCCTTGGAGAAAAAAGTCATAAGCTTCTTTCTGAATTGCCAACAGGTGAGGCATCTCGACAGTTTGGGGTATTTTCCCAAAGCTGAATCGATTTTTATTGATTGGGGCGTTAGGGCTGATTGTTGATTTAATCATTAATTATCTCCCAATTACAGCTTCGTTTATTTATTAAACGAATGTGTTAGTTTTTATTGAAGAATATAAATGTGAGGAGTTTACTACTGGTTATCCAAGGAAACCCTCACTCCCGCTTATAAAGTATAAGCGGGAGTAGTGGATATTCCTTATTTTACTTCTACAGAACCGCCGGCAGCTTCAATAGCTTCCTTGATTTTGTCAGCGTCTTCTTTTGATACACCTTCTTTTAATGGTTTTGGAGCACCATCAACAACTTCTTTTGCTTCTTTAAGTCCAAGACCAGTGATTGTTCTAACTTCTTTAATTACCTGAATTTTCTTATCGCCAGCAGCAGTAAGAATAACGTCAAAAGATGATTTTTCATCAGCAGCTTCAGTTTCGCCACCAGCAGCAGCCGGGGCAGCAACTGCAACTCCAACAGGAGCAGACGCTGAAACACCAAATTTTTCTTCAAGTTCTTTTACTAATTCAGAAAGTTCAAGAACAGACATTTGTCCAATCGCTTCAATAAGATCTTCCTTAGTAATTTTTGCGGTAGAGGTTGACATAATTTCTCCTAATTTATGGTTAAAAAAAGTTTTTAATTTTTAAAGCAAAGGTTACCGTTACCCTGCTCAATTCTTACTGTTTTGCTTTTTGTTCTTCTATTGCCTTAATTGTGTAAACAAGCTTTGCCATAATCTGGTTAAGACCTGATGCAAAATTTGCAATAGGAGCGTTCATCGTTCCAAGTAACTGTGCAATCAATACTTCTTTTGGTGGAAGTTTTGAGAGAGACTTAATTCCATCAGTGTCAATAACGTTACCTTCCAGTACAGCAACTTTGATTTCAAAATCCTTAAGGTCTTTATCCAGTTTAATAACTGTTTTTGCAACATCCACAACATCATCATCAGTAAAGATAATTGAAGAGGGACCTTTTAAATGTTCCGAAAGTCCGTTAAACGATGTTCCTTCTGAAGCTTTTCTTGCCAGAGTATTTTTTATAACGCTTAATGTTGCATTATTTTTTCTTAATTCCTGCCGTGCAGTTGTTATTTCTTCTACCGTTAGACCTCTGTAGTCAACAACAAAGCAAGAACCATGAGAAGTGAACTTCTCTTTCAGGATTTCAATTCCTTCTGCTTTTGATTTACTCAACGTCCAGTCTCCTTTTTATCGATGTTTATTTAGGTAACTCGCAAACAATTCCCGGTCCCATCGTAGAGGAAATTGTAATTTTTCTTATATATTTGCCTTTACTGCTTGATGGCTTTAATCGTATTACAGAATCAATAAATGCTTTATAGTTTTCAAGAAGGTCTTCTTCCTTAAAACTTGCTTTTCCAATTAAGCTGTGAACTATACCTGTTTTATCAACTCTGAAATCAACCATACCGCCTTTTAAGCTTTCAATTGCTTTTTTTACGTCAAAGGTAACCGTATTTGTCTTAGGGTTTGGCATTAAACCACGTGGTCCGAGAACTTTACCAAGTTTACCCACAAGTCCCATCATATCAGGAGTTGCAATAACTTTATCAAAATCAAGCCAACCGCCTTGAATTTTTTCTGCAAGCTCATCTGCACCCACATAGTCTGCTCCAGCTTCTTTTGCTTCTGCTTCCTTTTCTCCTTTAGCAAAGACAAGAATTCTTACTGTTTTACCAGTACCCTGTGGAAGCATAACCGTACCACGAACATTTTGGTCAGCTTTTCTTGGATCAACACCAAGATTTACTGCTACATCAACACTTTCATCAAACTTTGCAGGAGCCAGTTTTTTTAACAAACTGACAGATTCCTCTACGGGGTAGAGGGTTTCCTTATTCATTTGTGAATAAGCATTTTTTAATTTTTTTCCTAACTTTCCCATAACAATTTCTTTATTATTTTTAGTTATAATCGAGCTTTATGCCCATGCTTCTTGCTGAGCCTTCAATAATTTTGCAGGCAGCAGCTAAATCATTTGCATTAAGGTCTTCCATTTTTGTCTTTGCAATACTTTCAACATCTTCCTTCTTAATTGAGCCAACAAATTCCCTTAAGGGTTTTTGAGAACCTTTTGCAATACCAACTGCCTTTTTTATTAATACTGCAGCAGGTGGTGATTTAGTGATAAAGGTAAAGCTTCTATCAGCATAAACAGTAATGACAACAGGCAACACAGTTCCAGCCTGTTCCTTTGTCTTTTCATTAAAGCCCTTGCAGAACTCCATGATGTTTACACCCTTTTGACCCAATGCAGGACCAACAGGAGGTGCTGGGTTTGCCTGACCAGCTGGAATCTGAAGCTTGATTAGCCCCATTATTTCTTTCGCCATATATGAACTCCTTTATAATTTTTCGACTTGCTGAAACTCGAGCTCT
>JADGAW010000249.1 GCA_015231815.1 Nitrospinota bacterium | reverse complement strand
TAAAAATAGTCACAGAAAGGGAAATGATACTATAAAAAGGCTATTTAGTCTACTAATATACGTTACGATACACTAGATTTAAAAGGCAGTTTATGAACTTGCTTCCATTCAAATGATTCCGTCCAGGGATAAAGTTCGCTGACAAACTTCATCTTTTGTGGCACATTGCTTTTCACATTAACATAGCCAATAACTTCCATGTCCTTGTTTATTAAATACTGGGTCCCATCATAATCATAGTAATTTTTTGAATTGCCACGAGAAGTATAAGATAAAGTTTTAAAGAACTTAAGGTCATATAAGTGACCTTTAGATTTCTCGAAATCAATAATCCTTTTGGGGTTGCCTTTTACTTTCATAAGCTCATCAGCAGTTGAACCAATAAATGTTTCACCATCACCGATTTCAACAGGACAAGAATTTGAACAAGAACTTAAATTTATTATGATAAGAAACACTAACAAAACATTCATATACCTCATACGACTCATCCTTTCTAAAGTGATTGACTAAATAAGTGATTACATTACTAAGTAGCTTTTTTCTTTTGAGTTTTCTCTAATTCCATCTTTCTTATCTTTAAAGTTAAAAAAAACTAAGACTTCTTCCCAATAAGCTTCATCATTTGTTTCATATTCTGGAGGGTTTTTATGAAAATTAAAAACAATTTGCCGAACAGTTCTTCCTGTAAAAAGCTTGTATATCATCGATATAAACTTATAAACAGCTGAGATAGCTGTTACTGCAAACAAAAGAAAACAAAACCATGAGTCAGGAAAAACACTCCACAAAAGTAACGTAATAAGAGACAACATAAATAAGACAAAAAAAGCCATTGGCCCTATACCTGCGTTATCATCCATAATGCTAAGTTCGTAAGGAGAATGATATGCGGTAAAGCTTTTCGTAAAGGTTTTCTGATTATCGTGAAATCGTTTTATTTCAGGGTGCACCCATTCATTTTGAGCGCCGCATTTTGGACATGATTTCGAAGTTTTTGCTATTTCCACACCGCAACTTGTGCATTTCGTCATATTCTTTCCCATCCAATTCTCCTTTACAAATGATTCATAAGAAGCTATAGGATAAAGAAGCCTAACGACAGCCCTCTGTCGTTGTGTAAACAAATTGTTTCATGGGAGAAATATAAAAGGTATTACTCGAGTGGGAGGTTCTCAAACTTTCCAAGCTTTTTATTAAAAAAAAGTTGAAAATTCCCTGTTGGCCCCACTGGGTTCTTTGCTAAAAAGAAATCAACCAGATTATCTTCATTTTCCCTTTTCATTTTTGAGAGGAACAAAACAATATCAGCATTTTGTCTAATTGAGCTATCTTCAATAGAGTTAAATTGACTAAAATCTTGCCTGTTAAGAACTTCGTGATGGTTTAATTGGTAGGTAAGGATTATAAAAACATCCAATTCAATAGAAAGATATCTCAACGTTTTTGCAATATCTGCTGATTTTAAACCAAGCGAATTAGTTTTTATAAGCTGAAAATAATTAATAATGATTACCTTTAAATTTGCATTCTCCGATTTTGCTTTCTTGATTTTCCAGAGAATTCCAAAAACACTTAATTTTGGTGAATCATCAATATAGATATTGGTATCACAAAGTCTAGCAGCTGCACTAGTAAGCCTATCCCAATTACTGCCATCAAGAGGGCCCTCCCGTAGCTTTTGAGAACCCATTTTTGCTTTTGTAAGCAATATCCTCGTAGTAAGGTTATTTCCTGAAGTAGCAAGTGTAAAAAACATTATTGATATATCTTTTTCTTTTATGAGATTGATTACGAGATTAATGCATAAAGATATTTTCCCGATTCCTTCCTCTCCGGCAACAACAAAGAGTCCAAACCGATGAATACCTCCAATTAACGCATCAAGCTTATTAAAGCCAGTAGGAAGAAATGGATTACCTCCTTTCTCAAGCACATCCATAGTATGTTCAATTTGTTTGAATGCGTCATCTATATGATCCGATAAGTGACGAATATACTGATGTTTACTTGAGTGGTTGAACTCTTCAAGCGATATCATTATTTGACCAAGTAAATCAACAGTTTCTTGCTTGCCATTTAAAACAGTATCTGTAATATGGTCAGCGATACCTAATAATTTTCTTAAATCTGATTTTTGGTTTACTATTTTGCAATATTGCTGAACAGCTGAGATAGATGGTGACAACTGTTTTAAATAACTGAGATACTCCTTTATCTCATCGCTATTTGGAAGGGATGCTTTTTCCCATCGATCCAGTATTGCTATTGGCTCAATAGTTTTACAATCTTCAAAAAGCAATATCATACAAGAATACAACTCTTTATTATTTTTACCAAAGAAATCTGAAGGGCTAATCAACTCAAGCGTATAAATAATTGCATCGTTGTCATGTAGGATAGAAGACAGGATTAATTGCTCGGCATCTAAATCTGCTGGAGGATTATTCATTCTACTTTTATAAGATTTTTCTATTAAATTCATACGAGTGTAAATGAGCTCAGCATGTAAGTAAAATACATTACTCTTTATAATGATTCTTACTATAATGCTATCCAACGACAATACTGTGTCGGCAGATAATGAAAAATTTGGTTGTAAATTAAATAGAAGAGATGGAAACACGTGAAAAGAAAATAATCCGACTTTTACATTTGCTCAACATGTTTGATAGTAAAAAAGCTGTCAGGCTCATTGACTTGGCAAAAAAGTATTCAGTTTCGAAAAGAACCGTTGAGAGGGACATTCAAGAACTGAGGAGTGCCGGGTTTTCTATAGATTATGATGAAGAAAGAGGAGGATATGTTTTTCCACAAGCATTTTCTCTCTCAGCATTTAAACTCGAAAAAGAACAACTTGAAAGTCTTCTTATTGCTGGAGATTTAATGAAGTCATTTGGTATCCCTTTTTACTCGGAATTTCAATCAGCCTTTAAGACTCTTTCATCAGTAAAGGGTATGACTAACGGCCTTATCAATATTTTTTTTGTAAAACAAAATGCTATTGAGTTTACCGAATTAGCTGAAACCCTTAAAGTAATAAAAGAGGTTCTTGCCTTTCCAAGAAAACTTTCTTTTTATTATGGTGATGATGAATATAAAAGAACCGTTGAACCATACAAGGTTGTTACGCATCAGAACTGCTTTTACCTGCTGGCTAAAGACATTAAAGATAGTAAGTTTAAAACCTTTTCTATCTTTGAGATATATGAGTGCGAGAAGAGTCTTTCATTTATGCCGGATAAAGACTTCAATACTGAAACCTTCCTGAAAAACAGTTTTGGAATATGGAGTGGAGAGAAGACCTATAAAGTAAAAATCAAAGTCATTGGAGACGCGGCCTATTATTTTGAACGACAAAAATGGGCGGAAAGCCAAGAAATAACCAAAAGGTATAAAAACGGAGATATTGAAGTGAGCTTTACGGTTATAGGCTTATTTGAAATCACAAATTTCTTAAAGGGGTGGATTCCGAACATTCAGGTGATTAAACCATTAGCTCTACGAGAACAGCTAAAGAATGATTTAGAAACAGGAATAAAAATGTTGACTTAAGTAAATA
>JADGAW010000248.1 GCA_015231815.1 Nitrospinota bacterium | reverse complement strand
ATCTGTTGCCCTTGGCTTGAGTCACACGATGGTGCCTAGAGTTGCGGAGGCATTGGAAAGTGCCGCAAAGCGACCTCCAGTGGTTTGGATGCACTTTGCTGAATGTACTGGGGATTCCGAATCTTTCCTCAGATCAGCTTACCCCTCAATTGACAAAATAATTCTTGACACCATCTCAGTTGATTACCACGAAACCATTATGGCTGCCGCAGGAACTCAGGCGGAAGAAAACCTTCATAAATGTATTTCTGAAAATAAAGGAAAATATATTACCATCTGCGAAGGAGCCATCCCTATGGCAACACCTCCTGGTCCTTCCGGTAAAAAGGGCGGATATTTAACCATTGGCGGAAGAACTGGATATGAAATTGCCCATGAAGTTTGTAAAGATTCTCTTGCAGTTATTTGCGTGGGAACATGTGCTTCATACGGTGGTGTACAGGCACAAAAACCAAACCCAACAGGAGCTAAAGGAGTTGGAGATGCTCTTGGAATAAATACCGTTAACATTCCCGGTTGTCCTCATAATGTAGTAAATTCTGTCGCAACTGTGGTGAACTACCTTCTGCTTGGAAGCCTTCCTGCAACAGATAAATATGGAAGACCAAAATTTGCCTATGCAAAAAGAATTCATGACCAGTGTACAAGAAGAGCTCACTTTGACGCAGGACAATTTGTTACTCAATGGGGTAGTGAAGAGGCGAAAAACCGATACTGTCTCTACAAAATGGGCTGCAAAGGTCCTCAAACCTACCACAACTGTAATATTGTAAGATGGAACCAAGGAACAAGCTGGCCTATTGGTGCTGGACACGGCTGTGTCGGCTGTTCTGAACCTGACTTTTGGGACACAATGTCTCCTTTCTACGAACGACTTGAAAATATCGAAGTTCCTTTTCTTGGTATTGAAACAAGTGCAGATAAATTCGGTATGGCATTAACGGGAGCAGCTGCAGCTGGAGCAGCAGTTCACGCCGCAGCTACCTTTAACAAAAAGAAAACCAACGACGAGGTAATTACTGCAAAAAAAGATGATGTTAACAATAAATCGGAGGATTAATCGATGGGCGAAAGAATAGTTGTTGACCCAGTAACGCGGATTGAAGGTCACCTCCGCATTGAAGTTGAAGTTGAGAATGGCAAGGTAACCAACGCATGGAGCAGTGGAACCCTTTTCAGAGGTTTTGAAATATTTATGAAAGACAGGGATCCCCGAGATGCCTGGTATATTGCCCAACGTGTCTGTGGGGTTTGTACAACTGTTCACGCCCTCACCTCACTCAAGGCTGTTGAGGATGCAGCAGGCATTGAAATACCTGATACGGCTAGACTTGTACGAAATCTTATTATGGCTTCCCAATACCTTCATGACCACATCGTTCATTTTTATCATCTTCACGCTCTTGACTGGGTGGATGTAGTGAGTGCATTAAGTGCCGATCCTAAAAAAACCGCTGACCTTGCTAATTCAATTAATCCAAACGGAAGAAGGTCTGGACCAGGAGATTTTAAAGCGGTACAGGACAGAGTAAAGGCATTTGTAAATAGTGGTCAACTTGGACCTTTTGACAATGCCTATTGGGGTCATCCTGCATACAAGCTTCCTCCAGAAGCTAATCTGATGGCGGTTTCTCATTATCTTGACGCATTAAAACTACAGCAAAGTGCAGTAAGAATGCACGCAATTTTTGGCGGAAAAAACCCTCATCCTCAGGGATATGTTGTTGGCGGGGTTACCTGCATAGCTGATTTAACTCCAGACAGAATTGGAGAGTTTCTTTTTCTTCTTGAGGAAGTTGTTGACTTTGTTGACAATGTATATGTACCTGATGTTCTGGCAGTTGCTCCCTTTTACCTTGATTGGGCTGGAATTGGCGGCGGTTTGAAAAATTATCTCGCTTACGGAATGTTGCCCCAAAACACAGGAAAAGAACCGGACAACCTTTTCTTTCCACGGGGCGTGGTCTTGGACAGAGATATTTCTAAAGCTCACCCAATGGAAGAAAAAAACATCCTTGAACATGTTGCCCATTCTTTTTACGAAGGTGATAAGCCACTTCACCCTTCGGTTGGTGAGACAAAACCTTATTACACTGATATTGATACCGAAGGAAAATATAGTTGGCTAAAGAGTCCACGGTATGACGGTAAACCGATGGAAGTAGGCCCTCTCTCAAGAATGCTGGTAGGATACGCAAGTGGAAGAAAAGAATTTGTTGATTTAACCAACGGTGTATTACAAAAACTTGGAGGACTTCCCCCCTCAGTTCTTTTTTCAACATTGGGAAGAACTGCAGCACGATGTCTTGAAACAAAAATCATTTCCGATAAAGCTAAAGGCTGGCTTATGGAATTAACTGAAAATGTAAAGAGAGGTAATCTGGAAACCTTTACTCCATATAAAATGCCCGATAGTGCTCAGGGTTTTGGTATGACTGAAGCTCCTCGAGGAGCCCTCGGTCATTGGATAGATATAAAAGGTGGAAAAATCAATAATTACCAGTTAGTTGTTCCAACAACCTGGAACGGATCTCCAAGAGATGCTATGGGACAAAGAGGTTCCTATGAGGAATCGTTAATCGGTACACCGATTGCCGACCCCAAAAAACCTCTTGAAATACTCAGGACAATACATTCATTTGATCCATGCTTAGCCTGTTCAGTGCATGTAATTGATCCAAAAACCAACGAAGTTTACAAGTTTAAGGCTGCTTAGCCGCTTCAGGGCGCATAAACGTTTTTCAATAGTGAAAGGAAAAGGAAATGACCCTCTACCTTGAAATGATTAAAACCAAATCAGGAACCATAAGGTTTTTGCATTGGTCGGTTTTTTTCTCTACAGTTTTTCTGGTAATAACCGGCTTTTATATTGCCGACCCGGTTTTGCTGTTTGGTCAGGGTGAAGCCTATCAGGCATTTGTTATGGCTAAAGTGCGTTTTATTCATTTCATTTCCGCCATTATTCTTGACGTTTCATTTCTTGTAAGACTTTACCTTGCCTTCTTTTCTACATTTCATGCTGATTGGAATGAGGTAATTCCCACTCCTAAAAACTTTAAGGAAGCGATTGAAGAGTCCCGCTATTATTGGACATTCAAAGGTACATTAAAAGAGTACCGGTGGGTTGACCCTATGGACGGCATTCATTTTTTCGGCTTACATTTAGTTCTGGTATTGCAGCTTTTCACCGGTTTTGCCATTTACGTTTCAGGAATTGAATTAACTACTGGAATAATGGGGCTTTGGGCAACAACACTTCATATTGCAACTGATTGGACGTTATGGGCTTTTGGTGGACTTCCAGGAGTGCGATTAGTTCATCATGTTACGATGTGGCTAGTTGTGGTTGGTGCCTTTATTCATATTTACACTCAGATTTGGAAAACCATTAAATTAAAAAGGTCGGATATGTCGTCAATTATTGGCGGCTATAAACTCAAAGCACGAGGAATAGACAAATAACGAAAGATAAAATAACAATACTGGGCATTGGCAATATTCTGATAAAAGATGATGGTGCAGGAGTAAGAGCTCTTGAAAAACTGGAAAATGAGTATGTTTTTCC
>JADGAW010000247.1 GCA_015231815.1 Nitrospinota bacterium | reverse complement strand
ATTGGATTTTGACAAGAGATTGGAGTAAATGGTGTCCATCCCCAATACGTCTCAAGGATTGGGAACCAGTTGCCAGAACAGATAAAATGGATCGGGAAATGATGTTGAAAGCCTATTATTTCCTCAATAAAACCTTTATGTACATCAAGTTTACAAGACGTTACGGTAAACTCTATTTCCTTAACCCGGTTTTTATTAAGACTGAAGTCTTTAAAAGGTTTGAGACCCTTGGTTTTGTTCCTTTTCTTAAACATATCTTTCGCTTGTTGCGCGTTCAAAATTAAAACAAATAATTTTTATGAAAAACTGTCCTTTTTGTCATAATTCACCATTCCGGAAAAACAAGCTGGGATATTATCAATGCGATGGCTGTGGCTTGGTTATCGATGAAAAGATGAGACTCGACACCCTTCAACTCGACAAAATAAAAGATGCTTATTTCGAAGATTCTTTTACGGTAGAAAAAGACAAATGGGCGCAATTCTTTGACGGTCTGAACACCTCGAGGGTCTTAAAAACGATTTCTTCCTTTCAAAACGGTGGGAAAAAATTGTTAGAGATTGGAATAGGGCATGGCGACTTTCTTAATGGAGCAAAAAAACAAGGGTTTGACGTGACAGGTTGTGAAACTTCAAAAACTATTGCGAGTTACGTTCAAAAAAAATATGGTGTGGAAGTTTTCAACGGTTATGTCGAGGATTTTCCGAAAGAAAGAGAATTTGACGTTATTGTCTTAAGGCATGTTCTGGAACATATGCCCGATCCTATCAATTCGATGAAGAAGATTGTTTCTCTGTTAAAGGATAAAGGTGTCTTGTATATTGCCGTTCCGAATATTGGGTCATTTAATGCCTCTTTCAAAGGCTGGGTTGCTTACGAACCATACCACTTATTTTATTATTCAGATAAGGCTTTAGCTTCGCTTACCGGATTGTTTGGTTTGAATATCAGGAAAAAAGAAACCTACGAACCCTTTTCAGGTTTTTTTCTGACTTTTTTAAAGACGTTAAGGTCAGCTCCCACTCAAACCTAGGAAAACCCCGTTGTAGAGGTCGAAGAAAAGCCCATGAAAAAAGAGGTTAAAGGTGGTTTGAAAAGAGACGTTTTTTGTCTTGTTCTTTATTCTCTTGGGTTACTCATATTTCTTTTTCGTTGGTTGTTAAGCAAAACTGGAAAGGGTGAGGAATTAATATTTGTTTTACAAAAACCGTAAGGTTGCACTAAGAATCTATGATTAAATGTCTTCTTTTTCTTGGAAAAGAATAATAATTGGCCTCATAACTCTGTATCTGACCCTATATCTTTCCACAACAACATATTTAATAACTGCTGGACCGGATCAACAGGAATGTGTCCCGGTTGTGGTGGTTTTGGGAGGGGGAGGAAAGGGGGAAAGGGAAATGAAAGCCATGGAGTATGTTGATGCATGTCATGAAGTAAAAGTGTTTCTAACTGGTGGAAGATATTTAAGAAACGGCAAAATTGATCGGTTGGATTATTTCAGGGATATCGAGAGTCCGGTTATTATAAATGAGACAACCAATACCTTGTCTGAAATTAAATGGATTAGAAAAAACCTTATCAGGGAAAAAAATAAAGTGGCTATTGTTTCCGACCTCCTTCATCATAGAAGAATACGCTTTTTTTTACATAAAGAAAAGATTGGAGAAGTCACACTTTTGCTTTCATCAAATGTCGGGTTTGACGAAGTAATTGACCGCCCTTATGAATGGTTTGTTTTCACGGTGCGGGAATCTCTTGCGTTTTGGTACTATTTCTTCGCCATAAATATTATTAACTATGACAGCTAATTTAACCGCAATCATACTGACCTGTAACGAAGAATTAAACGTCCCCCACGCAATAAAAAGTGTTTCAGGGTGGGCGAAGGACGTTTTTGTTCTCGATTCCGGCTCAACAGATGAAACGGTGAAACAATCAGAGGAATTAGGGGCGAAGGTCTTTTACAATAAGTTCGAGAATTATTCAAAACAACGTAACTATGCTCTAACCCAATTGCCTGTAACCACCGAGTGGATTCTCTTTCTTGATGCCGATGAATATCTAATGGAAGAGTTGAAGGAGGAAATAGCCATAGAGATTGAAAAGAAAAATGCCAAAGATGCTTATCAGATTAAATATCGTTTGATATGGATGGAAAAATGGATAAAAAGGGGGTATTACCCGACATACCTGCTTCGTCTCGTGAAAAGAAGTAAAACTATTTGCGAGGAAAGGGCGGTAAATGAGCATTTAATCGTTGATGGTGAAATTGGCTATCTGGAAAATGATATTATTCATGAAGATAGAAAAGGAATTATTTCATGGTCTTCAAAACATTTGAAATATATTCAAATGGAAGCTGATGAGTTATGCAAAGATTTTGATGAGGATGAATATGTGAATATTTCTTTCTGGGGAAACCAGGCAGAAAGAAGGAGGTGGCTCAGGTATAGGGTGTGGGGAAGGATGCCGCGTTTTGTACGTCCTTTCTTATATTTCATATATCGCTATTTCATTAACCGCGGTTTTCTTGATGGAAAAGAAGCTTTTATCTTTCACTTCCTGCATGGTTGTTGGTTTCCATTCATGATTGATTGTGTCGATCTGGAGAAAGAGCAAAGGAAGAAATAATATGTGTGGAATAGCAGGATATCTGGGGAAGTTTAATAAAGCTTTTCTGGAAAACGCCAATAATGTGCAACGACACAGGGGACCCGATGATTGTGGTCTTTGGTTTGACGAAAACTCCGGTGTTGGTTTGGCTCATCGTCGGTTGTCAATTATTGATGTAAGTAATAATGGGCATCAGCCAATGACAGATAGAGACAACAGCTCAACTATTATTTTTAATGGAGAAATCTATAACTATAGGGAACTCAAAGAAAACTTACAGCAAAAAGGACATCATTTCAAGAGTAGTTCTGACACCGAAGTATTACTCTATCTCTATAAAGAATATAAAGAGAAGATGCTCGAAAAGCTTAATGGGATATTTGCTTTCGCAATTTGGGACAAAGTTGAAAGAGAACTTTTAATCTGTAGGGATGGCATGGGGGTAAAACCGTTATATTATGTTGACGGGGATCGTGGTTTCCTCTTTGCTTCAGAAATTAAAGCTCTGCTCTTTGATAATTATATTGAGCGTCAAATAGATTCTAAAGCGTTACACGGGTATCTATCTTTTCTCTGGACACCTGCTCCACGAACGATGTTGAAAGGGGTGAAAAAACTCGAGCCTGGTCATGCTCTCATAGTAAAAGAAAATAGAATTAAAAGAAAATGGAGGTTTTACGATTTACCTTATGGAAGAAACCTTCTACAGGGTGATGAAGAAGAAATTTCCCGGGAATTGGCAGAAAATATATCAAAGGCTGTTGAACGTCAGCTTGTGAGTGATGTTCCTGTTGGAGCATTTCTCTCCGGTGGACTTGATTCAAGTGCAATTGTTGCCTTTGCTATAAAAAAATATAATAAGGGAGACTTGAATTGCTTCACTATCGGACTAAATAAGAGCGATGCAGCATCTGATGGCTTTGTTGAAGATTTTCCTTATGCCCAAAAAGTTGCTGATTA
>JADGAW010000246.1 GCA_015231815.1 Nitrospinota bacterium | reverse complement strand
TAGAAACCTTAAAGGGAACCTTCTGATTACTTTGATAATTTCTTTGGTTTGTCCAGCCAAACTGAGGATGATACTCGTCCCAATAGTAGGTGTAATGACTCTTTCCCCTCCCCGATTCAGCTTGCTGCCATGTCACAAGTCCGGTAATTTCCTCAATATGGTCATATTTAAAACGAATAATTTCTTCCCCAATAATGAGCGTAACAACCAATGAGGTTAAAAAAAGAAGAATGGCTGGCAGTTGCTTTCGATTCTTTTTGTCCGATGACATAAAGGTTAATAGTTGCCTGTAGGGACTGGCGTTGATTGAATACGTTCAAGTTGTTCGGTGAGGTCTTTTATTTCTCTTTGCCAATATTCTCTGGAGCCAAAATCCTCTGCAACTCGAGATAAACCGTCCTCTGCAAACTGATGGGCACACCAGGCAGTGTAATGAATATAGCGCATTGCCCTCAATGGTTCTATAAGACGTAACGATCGCCAATCAAAATCCATAAAGGTTTCATACCCCTCCAGAAAAATATCGATTTCAAGATGTGAATCTTCTTTATAACCGGGAAGAAGCATCCAGAAATCCTGAACAGGAGGACCTATTGCCATATCATCGAAGTCAATTAAGTAAAAAGATTCTCCCGGACGATAAATGAGGTTGGAAAAATGGCAGTCACCTTGAATTCGAATCAAGCGGGTATCTTTAAAAAACGGTGTTATTTCATCCAAAAGAGCATGGGAAAGTTCCTTAAAGGGACTAAGAAATTCTTTGTCCATAAAATTACCATTAAGAAGATAGTTTATTTGATCGGTGGTAAGTTTATCGGGGGTCATGGTAACCCTGTCCTTTGGCAGATGCTTTGCCCCGACAGCATGGGTTCTTCCGATTAAACGTCCCAGTTCCAGCCACTGTTCTTCAGTATATTCATCATAAAAACGTCCTCCTTTTTTGGGAAAAACGGCAAAATACATGTTTTCGTGAATACCAAGGGTGCTTTTATCGGTAAATTGAATGGGAGGAATAACCGGTATTTCTGCTTCAGCCAACTCAAGGAGAAATTCCTGCTCGTCCAGCAACGCTTTTTTGCTCCATCGTTCAGGACGATAGAACTTAGCGACAAGTCCTTTCCCCTCTTCCGTTTCCAGTTCAAATACACGGTTTATATAGCTGTTCAAAGGACGACAAATGTTCGTACAAAGTTCCCCAATAGCCTTTTCCACAAGGTTTATAACCGTATCGGGAGTGAGGTTTTGAAAAACACACAGATTGGACTTTTCAGCTATTACTTCTTTTTTATTCATCTAAAAGATGCTTTGTTTAATGGTTGCTTCGTAGTTGGGAAAGTAGCTTTTTATGACGGGGAGTTCAAAACTTCTCAAGATACTCGTATTGCTTTCACGTTGAAGAAGAAATTCAAATGATTCTTCAATGAGTTTTTCAGGAGAAACTTTTTTTCCCGTCAATTTCACGTAATAGGCTTCTTCCAACGTTACTTTATGGGTTGTGGTGGTATTCCCCTGAACCGTTACCTCGTAGATGGTTGAGTGAAGTTTTTTAATTGATATCATTGAGTATTTTTGTTAATAGCCACAGATTACACAGAAGTTATTGAGCTACTCCAGCAAACGAAACTTAAACATCCTAAGGTTATTTTTCTACGGTATGGATATGAACATCCTGTTGTGGAAAGGGAATGGTAATGCCTTCTTGATCGAAGGTAAGTTTTACCCTTTCTGTCATATCCCAATAAACAGCCCAGTAGTCGGCTGATTTTACCCAAGGGCGAACAATAAAATTAACCGAACTATCGGCAAGTTCTGAAACGGCAACTACCGGAGCTGGTTCCTTGAGTATTCGTTCATCCTCCTCTACAAGTTTATTCAGGGTTTCCTTTGCCTTTTTAAGGTCATCGTTATAACCAATGCCAAAAACCAAATCCACCCGCCTTGTTTCATTTGCAGAGAAGTTGGTTATATTGGCTCCCATTATTCTACTGTTAGGTACAATAACTTTCTTGTTATCTCCTGTTTTCAAAATTGTATTAAAGATGTTTATTTCCACTATTCCCCCCATAGTACCTCCAGCTTCAACAAAATCGCCAACCTTAAAGGGTCGAAAGATAATGAGCATAACACCGGAAGAAAAATTGGAGAGAGAATCCTTTAAGGCAAACCCGACGGCAAGTCCTGCAGCACCAATAATTGCAACAAGCGAGGTTGTTTCAATACCAAGTGAACCGAGAGCAGCGATAATTACAACGGTAAGCAGAAATATTCGTGCAAGATTTGATGCAAATTTCCAAAGAGTTTCCTCCATACCTGTTTTTTTCATGAACTTTTCGAGACCCTTAACCAAAATGCTCACAACGATTCGCCCAATAACAAAAATTGCAAGAGCTGAAAGAACCCGAAGTCCGTAGAGGGTCGTCAGCGTAATGATTTTATCTAAATAGACATCCATGTTTAACTCCTTAGATTAATGGTATTTTTTATTGGTTAATTATCTCTTGGCACTTTTAGCATCTTGTCGAGAGCACTCCATGCCTTTACTCTTATTTCCTCCGGAACAGTAATAACAGGCTCGAGGTTTTTAATTGCATCATGTACATCTTCAAGTGTCGTTACTTTCATGTTTGGACAAATCATTACTTCCGGCAGAAAAAATTCCTTATCCTGATTTTCCTTTCTAAGACGGTAGAGAATTCCAATTTCAGTTCCCATGATGAACTTTTTTGCAGTTGATTCTTTACAGTAGGAGTACATTCCCGAGGTTGAACAAATATGATCAGCCATTTCCAGAACGTCAGGGGGACATTCAGGGTGAAGGATTATCTTAGCATCAGGATGTTCTTCCTTAAGTTTGTTCAAATCACGTTTTTTCAAAATATGGTGAGTAGGACAAAACCCCTTCCACCAACGAACTTTTTTATTGGTATGTTTTGCTGTATGCTGTGCGAGATTTTGGTCGGGAACCATCATTACTTCATCTGCCTCTATAGAATTTACCACTGAAATAGCGTTTCCCGAGGTACAACAAATATCACTTTCTGCCTTTACTTCAGCAGTTGTATTTACATAGGCAACTATGGGAATTCCTGGGTTTTCCGCCTTCCATTTTTTTAATTTTTCTGCGGTAATCATGTCCGCCATAGGACAACCAGCTTCTAACCTTGGAAGAATTACTTTTTTATCAGGTGCAAGTACGCAAGCAGATTCAGCCATAAAATGCACACCACAGAAAATAATAATTTCTGCGTTACAATCTGCTGAAACCTGACTAAGATAAAGGGAATCACCTGTTACATCAGCAATTTCCTGAATTTCATCCCGCTGATAATTATGAGCAAGCATGATGGCATTCTTTTCCTTGATGAGTTGTCTGATTTCCTGTTTTAAGCTGTTTTCATATTCTTCTCGTTGGCTCATTATTCTATTCTGTTAAATTTATAATCAAAAAAGTTGATAAACGCTGATATCCTAAAAGGCATTTACCAAAACAGAGGTAATTTTACCGTATAATCTGATTACATGTCTTGATGTAGCTTTGTTTTTTATTGAATTCTAAGCTGAGAAAAACAGTTTATTATTCTACATCCTATTTCAATAGAATC
>JADGAW010000245.1 GCA_015231815.1 Nitrospinota bacterium | reverse complement strand
TTCCTCCTGGAGATTAGAGAGGTATGGAGCAGATGGTTCAACCGACCTTCCTTTGAAAAAAACTTCTCTTTCAGCATTTAAGACGTTGAGTTTCTCCTTTCCAACACCGCTGAGAATTTTTTCAAACTTCCCTATGGAGGAACCAAAAACATTATCAGCAACAAAAACAAAACCTCTTGAATTATTTATGTTCTCCTTAAGTTTTTCCACATTAACCAAATGAGATGCTTTCTTATTTAAATATTTTAGGTAAAGTTCCACAGGATCTTCTACACGGACATTTAGAGGAATTTCATCAGAATAATCGAGACAGACATTCCCAATGTCATCAAAAATCTTATTTGCCTCATCCTGTATTGGCACGGTGAACTCTTTGCCTGCAGGTCCACCATCAGGAGGATTAAATTTATAGCCATGATACATCCAAGGGTTGTGGGAAGGAGTGAAGTTTATTGAAAAAGCAGCATTTTCCTGAAGAATTGCCGCTGATATTTCCGGAGTTGATGTTTGACCAATATATAAAGCATTAATCCCATATTTTTCAATAATTGAGATTGCCACTGCAGAGAATTCTTTACCAAAATAACGGGCATCATGACCGATAACAACTCCTCTCTTCTTAATTTCGTCAAAACCCATCCCCATATTTTTTTCAATATTTTCTTGTGAAATAAAATCTGATCTTCCCGAAAGTACTCTGCAAAGGGCTTCAGTAACAACCGCCACATTCTGGTAAGTAAAATCTTCTCCAAGCTTACCTCTCCAACCTGAGGTTCCAAATCTCATTTGAGTATTCGGAGTATGTTTTCCTGTTTTAATCTGTGCAGTCAGGGCAGCATAAATTTCCGTCTTGAGTTTTTCAACCTCAAAAAGTACTGGTGCACCATAGAGTAAGGGTAATAATTCATCCAATGCTTTCAAATATTTTTTTTCTTTTAATAATTTCTTTGAGGTTTCAATACGTTCTTCTTTTTTCATAAAATAATTCCTTTTTTAAGGTGTATGAATGTTTTAGTTGGCAACGTTTAAAAATAAAGATTAAGAGTAATAGAAAATTGTAACACTTTATTGTTTCGAGATTGTTACTTTTCATAAGTTTGAAAACATAAAATAGAATCATCATAATGAAAACGTGGTCAAATCAAAAAATTATCCATATTTTTTTTGGTAATTTTTATGCAAAAAACTGTTTAAACTGGTTCAGTTATTTTTGATAACACAAGAGGAGTCTAAGGCAGAATATACTTTTCAATAAATTGACTTTTATGCATCAATTCAGTAAAATCCCAAGCTTTTTAAATAACCCAAAACAATGATTCTATTAGAGGAGAAACGATGGAAGGATATGGAAGTTTTTTAACAGCTTCACCAGTTATTCTAGGTATTTTCGGGATGATTATTGCCTACGTCATATACACCTACATCGCCAAACAGGATGACGGTAACGACAAAATGCGGGAAATTGCCAAAGCAATTCATGAAGGTGCTATAACTTTTATGACCCGTGAATACAAAATGTTGGCGATATTTGCCTCCGTAGTTTTTATTCTCATGTTTTTTGCCCTTGGTCCATGGTCTGCTCTTGCTTTTCTTGTTGGAGCAGTTTGTTCGGCAACTGCCGGTTATTTAGGAATGTTCACTGCAACAAAAGCAAACGTGAGAACTTCTGCAGCAGCTCTTAAGTTGAACAGTGCAGATGCTCTTTCCATAGCTTTCTTTAGCGGTTCTGTTATGGGACTTCTTCTCGCCTCTCTTGGTCTCATTGGGCTTGGAGGTCTTTATCTTTTTTTTGGTAATACCGAGGAAGTTAATATCATTCACGGCTTTGGTGTTGGAGCTTCTTCCGTTGCACTCTTTTCAAGGGTTGGCGGTGGAATTTTCACCAAGTCTGCCGATGTTGGAGCTGACCTTGTAGGTAAGGTTGAAGCAGGTATTCCGGAAGATGACCCAAGAAACCCTGGTGTAATTGCCGATAATGTTGGTGATAACGTTGGTGATATTGCAGGAATGGGTTCTGATATTTTTGAATCCTACTGTGGTGCCATGATTGCCACCATTACTATTGCTGCCACAATGGGAATTGCTGCTGTTAATGATTTGGGGGGTGACAGAAGTATTTTGATGTTTCTTCCTCTATTTCTTGCCGGAGTCGGACTTATCTGTTCCATGCTGGGAATTCTTTTCGTAAAGTCAATGCGACATAAAGAGGCAGCAGTAGCTCTTCGTTGGGGAACCATTGGAGCATCACTTCTCTTCATTCTTGTTGCCTTTGGGGTAGTTAAATTCTTTGGGCTTTCAATGGGTATTGGAGGCTCAATTGTTGCCGGAGCTATTGGCGGCATTTTTATTGGTTTAATTACAGAATATTACACATCAAGTACTCCAGTTCATCAAATTGCAGAAGCTTCAGAAACTGGAAGTGCTACTGTAATGATTACGGGTCTTGCTATCGGAATGCAATCAGTGGCAATGCCTCTGTTAACAATTTGTGCAATTATTTTTTCAGCGAATGCTCTTGCCGGACTCTACGGAGTTGGTGTTGCGGCTGTTGGAATGTTGGCAACGGTTGCCATGACCATGTCAGTTGATGCTTATGGTCCGGTTGCGGATAATGCCGGTGGTATTTCAGAAATGGCAGAACTTGGTGATGAAGTGAGAGAAATAACCGATTCACTTGATATGCTGGGAAACACAACTGCTGCAATTGGAAAAGGATTTGCAATTGGATCTGCCGCACTTGCTGCATTAACTCTTTTTGCTGCTTATGGATACGAAATTAACAGTCATAGGGCCGAACAGGGGCTTGAGGCAATGTCCATAATTATTACTCACCCAACAACTCTTATCGGGATGTTCATTGGTGGCATTCTCCCCTTCTTTCTAGGAGCTATGACCATGACCGCTGTTGGAGAAGCAGCAATGTCGATGGTTAACGAAATCAGACGACAGTTTAAGGAAATCCCTGGCATTATGGAAGGCACGGGAAAACCAGACCATAAAAGATGTATTGACATTGCAACTACTGAAGCATTGAAAAAAATGATTATGCCGGGGGTTATTGCTACGGCAATGCCTGTTATTATTGGATTTGGACTTGGTGCTGAAGCTCTTGGCGGTATGCTTGCCGGTGCTCTTCTGGTTTGTGTACTTCTTGCCCTTATGATGGCAAACGCTGGTGGTGCATGGGACAATGCAAAAAAATATATTGAAAAAGGACACCATGGCGGTAAAGGTTCAGATTGTCATAAAGCTGCGGTTGTTGGCGACACTGTTGGTGATCCATTCAAAGATACTTCAGGTCCTTCGATGAACATTCTCATCAATCTGATGGTAATTGTTTCCCTTACCATTGCTCCACTTCTTTAATATTCAAATTCATTGAGGCGCACAATGCGCCTCAATAAACAGACTATTTCCTGAAACAAATTCTCAATAAAAGCTCTAAAGAGCAAAAAATAGAAGATAAAAACCAGTTAACTTTTAGAATAATTGATGCCACAAGCTTTGAAGGTATTTTCAACTGAACAGCGGCTTCAACAAGAGGTGAAGGTACTGTTCAGTTAACCCAAGTTCGACAAGCAAAAAGGGCTTTTTTCTTATAAAACAATGATTTAC
>JADGAW010000244.1 GCA_015231815.1 Nitrospinota bacterium | reverse complement strand
TAATAGTTACTACATAATTTCAAGACTCAATTAATGCTAGAGTGGCACAAAAAACCTTTAATTGAGCGATCATTTGAGGTTTTTTTGTTTTTGAGGGGGATAATTAATGTGATATAGTTTCGGGGGTGTTGGAATAATACATAAATCCAGGTAAATTACCTAATGTGGTAGCATGGGCCTTTAGCTAATGGACGAAGGGTTTCCTCTGTTACATGCTTTGTTTTTATTCCAGATGATACGAGGCTTTTTTGAAGTTGTTTCACTTGCTCTTTTATGGGTAAATCAAGTATTTGAGCAAGTTAGCTTAAGGAGGGGGAAATATGAGGCTATGTAAGGCTTTGAAAATATAGATATATACCTTTTTATTCTTACTTGCTCTTTTGTGAGAAGGGAAAGTACAAAATATCACAAGTTTATTGACATCCTTTGTTATCATTACCACCTTATAGTCTTGTGAATAGTTTTTTAAGGGGATTTTATATGGTTTATTTTACAATGTTTACTCTTGATATACGGAATAAAATTAAGAGTGATAGCATTCCACAATCCGCCCGTGATGACTTGTACAAAATCTTGGAAAACAGAGGATTTGAAAAGGTTAAGCAGGTTTCCACTACTTAGGAGAATCACAACTCCGGCTTTGATTCTGCTCAAAGATGTTTTGATGCAATCAGAGACTTAATTGAAGAGGCGGTAGATTATTCTGAACTTTCAGAAAAACATCATGAAGTAAGGGTAGTGTTAATGATCGGAAACAATAAGCCAAAATACTTTGTAGTTGTGTCTAGTGAGTAGGGATTATTTATTCCTAACTCGCTCTATACTGATATGAGTATTTTTAAAAACAGGGAAAAAATAGAGATTGAAAAAGAGCTAGAAGAGCTTATTAATCATGGTGGTGGTTTTGGATGCCCTGACGCAAGAGAAAATCATAAGGAAAATATCGAGTTTCTAAAGCATAAGCTCACTCTGATTGAGAGTAAAAAGGTTAAGGCAATCTCGATTTTAAGCATTGTTATTGCTCTAACCAGCCTTGCCGTTTCTATTTTTAATGTGTTTTTTAAAGGTTGATTTTTTACTTTCGCTTTTTGAGAAAGGGAAACAAAATTGCTGGTGCTACTTTGTCAGTTACAGTGCAAATATCATCAAATTTGATTTTCTTGGTTGGTTTTTGGTGTTTTGGTCGTGGAATTTTCCGGCACCACTCCGGTTTAGGTGAGATTTAGAGATATTTGATGTATTCTTGATGGCATACCATCACACCATTATCTCAAATATATCAAGTAATATTATTGTTCAACTCAACTATTACCAAGAGTGCAAAGAACTAAGAACCCGCCTCGACTTAAATTAGGATTGTTCCTTTTCCCCCTTTTAGGTTAAGCTGCCATTTTTTAAATCAACCCATAAAGGATTTAACCATGAAAAGCATCCCCCTATTGGTATTGGTAGTAGGTATATATAACGTCATGGCATTAGGCTCGTCAGGCTCTTTGGATGGGGTTGTTTGGTCTACTCAGCTTGGTTCTGGGGCTAGTTGGGGGTTGAGTGTCAATGATATTATTCTCAGCCTTGCGGTGATACTTCTTTATGTTGAGATATTAAAATCCACACGCAGCGGTATGTCTACTGTTTTGGATCATATGCTTTCATTGGCTCTTTTTGTTGCCTGCTTGCTGGAGTTTTTGTTTGTTAAACAGGTGGGTACATCTACATTTTTTATTATTATCCTGATTACGCTCCTTGATGTAGTAGCTGGATTTACCATTACTATCTCAACTTCAACACGAGATATTAATGTTAATGGGGGAGATGGGGTTAATATTTCTTAATATGGAGGCAGGGAGGTTTTCTCACTGCTGGGTTTGGGAAATACTCAAGGTTTTGCAGTAAGGCCGAATTTAAAAGAAAGTCTCGGCCTGTTTCTAAATTCCCAGAAAGATAAACTTCAACTTTTGGGGTTTGTCTTTCTGGAAAAGCTATTTACATGGAGAGCCATTTCTCCCAACACCAAATAAATGGCAAAAATCAGATGGTTGGCATAGCAAAAAAGAATATAAAAAAGCTAACTTAAAGACAAATTAACCCGAAAATCTAAAACATGGGCAATCCTTTGTAGAAGGTCTAAGCCTATGGATACTTCCCCGTGCTCAATTTTAGAAATGACTTTTTGGGTGGTATGCGCTTCTTTGGCTAACTTCTCTTGAGAAAATCCTTTTTTCTTTCGGCTTTCGTGGACTCTGATAGCGACTTGCACTTTTAAAGACTCTTCATCCCATGTTTTTTTAAATTCAGGGTCTTTTAGGCGCTCTTCAATATAAGCATCACCATCCCTTAGACGGTCTTGACGTAGTGTAAATTTTTCTTTAGGTTTAGTAGTCATGGTTAGTTACCTTATTTAATAAATTCGAGATATCGCTTGTAAGCTATCTCAAGCTCTTTTCTAGGGGTTTTCTGCCCCTCCTTCTTGGTGAAGCCATGCAGGACAATCACCGACTTTTTGAAACGTACCTTGAGAATCACACGGTGTAGGTTCTTAGACTCCTTTACCCTGATTTCTTCTAGTGGGTAGCTGTGGAGCTTTCGGAAGGCTATTCCTTCCATTTTCCCTTCGTTCTCAGCTAGGTGGCGAAGATATAATAATATCCGAGAGTTCACCTTGTCTGAAATCCCATTGAAGAAGTCGTCTAACGGGCATTTTCCCTCTTCATCTTCATAAAAATAAATCTTCATGGAGATACTTTATATCTTATTGGATATTAAAAGCAAGCTTAGTTTCGCTTTTGTGAGAAGGGAAAGTAAAAAGCTACCTAAACTGCTTGTAAAAATCCCCACGAGAGCCGACGAAAAGAAAATGAATCACCTTTGTTTAATGATTGAGTAAAACCCCGATTCGGTAATCACCCAAGCGATACCTGCCTCTATTTTTTTGCCCCACTAAATAAACGGAAATTAGGAATGTCAAAGGGATTCTCTACACCGTCCTGATTAGGTGGTGATAAAAAAGAAACAACCTTACGGCTTGTTTCTGTATTAAGAGAACGAAAGGACTTTTGAAAAGCGTGTTTGAGTCTGAAAGTCCACATACTTTTATCTAGTTACCACGTCCGATAGAAGCTAAAAATTCTTTTGCGCTCATAGCATCCTTTGGGTCATCATTAGCAAGGCTATAATCAATAGCTGCGCTGATTTCAGCATCGGTGGCTACATCATCCATAGTGACTCGTAGCTCTTCCTCGGTAGCGTTCTTGAAAAACTCGGTAATCGCCAGGTCTGAAATTTCCCTTGTGACTTGCATGGCTGGACACTCCTGTTTTGGTGTTGTAGCTGTGATCATGAGGACAGAATAGCAGATTGATCATTAAATTTCATGCTCTCTTTGTTGAACCTAGATTCGGCAGTTGTCGCCACGCACCTGACGCAAGCTATTGATTCACCTGGCATATCATTGGAAAGTCTTATCACCAACAAGGTGACTGCGATTTCCACTGATACACCAGATAAACCAATATCTTACGCCATGCACGCACCGCCAACTGCCGAATCTAGGATAAAACTAAGTAGATTTCTCTTTCTACGAAAAATAGCCCCACCAACCATTAGGTGTGGTTAGAGTAGCCAACAGAC
>JADGAW010000243.1 GCA_015231815.1 Nitrospinota bacterium | reverse complement strand
ATCTCAAGAGGCAATTGGTTTTTATCTCAATTTCTCGGTTTATACGTTTTATAACGTATATCTGTCTAATGAGCTACAATAAATAGGTTTTTACCTGAATTTTGAATAATTGGGGTTGTAAACCCTTTGTCGAAAACGGTAAAATAAACTATTACAATGAGTAAAGAAATTTAGATAAATTACAGGAGAAAAAAATATGATTAAAAAATGCCTATTTCCTGTTGCCGGCTATGGAACTCGTTTTTTACCCGCAACAAAAGCACAACCAAAGGAAATGTTACCCATTTTGACCAAGCCTTTGGTTCAATACGGTGTAGAAGAAGCATCTGATGCTGGATTAAAAGAAATAGCCTTTGTAACAGGACGTAACAAGCGAGCCATTGAAGATCATTTTGACATTACTTACGAGTTGGAAGACCACCTTAAAGGAAGCAGTCGGGAAAATAGCCTTAAATCCATTCGTAACCTTATTGATGAATGTTCATTTTCCTATACCCGTCAGGTTCAGATGAAAGGACTGGGGGATGCAATCCTAACCGGGTATGCAATTATTGGAAATGAACCTTTTGGCGTTATTCTGGCTGATGACCTCTGTTTTGGTGAAGAAGGAATTATGTCCCAAATGATTAAGGTTTACGAAAAATACAAATGCAGTGTCGTTGCTGTAGAGGAGGTTGCTCCAGAAGATGTTAACAAATATGGGATTATCAGTGGACAACCTCTGGATGAACGACACACAAGGGTCGAGACAATGGTGGAGAAACCGGAGCCGGATCAAGCTCCATCCAATCTTGCAATCATTGGGCGTTATATTCTCACAGCAGATATTTTCGACATTCTTCGAACAACTGCTTTAGGAAGAGGTGGAGAAATTCAAATAACTGATGCCCTTCAAACCCAAGCTCGTCAGGGAAAGGTAATTGCCTATCGTTTTAAAGGTCAGCGTTTTGATTGTGGTAGTATCGATGGTTTTGTAAATGCTACCAATTTCTTTTATCAAAGAATGAAGTAAGAAAAAATTTGTACCTGTTTAAAGTCCTTCTTTTTTTAACTTCTCGAACAGCTTCGACTGTTCCTCAGAAAGCTTTTTGGGAAGCCGAACAATTACCCTTACATAAAAATCACCCCTGTCACTACTTTGAAAAAGGGGCATTCCTTTACCTTTTATTCTTATTCGGGAATGACTTTGGGTATTTGGGGGAACCTTGATATTAATTGTTCCATCCATGGTTTCAGTTTCCAGAATACAACCAAGAACCGCATCAGTAAGCTTAATTTCTTTCTCTACGGTTAGGTCGTTTCCATCTCTCTTAAAAACAGGGTCATTTTTTACCATTATTTCTATAAAAAGGTCTCCTCCATTTTTACCTTTTCCTTTTAATCGAAGTTTTTGCCCAGAAGTAATTCCTTTGGGAATTTTGACCTTTACTTCCTCCGCTTTTTCCCCATGGTAGGAAATATGTTTTTCACCACCATTGAAAGAATCCTGAAGTGAAATTTCCATTTTCATGGAAAAGTCATGTTTTCTTTTTTTGTTTTCAAAACCATGTGATGAATAGGAAAATCCTCCAGAACTATTACCAAACCCTTGACCAAATATCTGACTGAAAATATTGTCGGCTGAAAAACCGGAACCATTAAAAGCATCTCCAAAGATGTCTCTCATATCAGAGCCTCTAAATATATCCTCCTGAGAATACCTTTGACGAAAACCATCTGAACCGAAGGTATCGTATTGCTTTCTTTTTTCATCATCACTCAAAACAGCGTAAGCCTCGCTGATTTCCTTGAATTTCTCCTCAGAAGCAACATCTCCTTTAGTTTTATCTGGGTGGTGAAGCATAGCAAGTTTACGGTACGCTTTTTTTATCTCAGCCTTGGTAGCTTTCTTTTCAACGCCGAGTACTTTGTAGTAATCCTTATTTTTCATAAATAGTTATTGAATTTTATGATTATTAGATTAATAAAAAAATGTATCTTACACCAAAAAGGTTATTGTTTCGAGACGTATCATTTGAAGTGAAAAAAATCCGGCATAAAAGGAAATTGTGAAATACACCTCATTCTTTTAGGAATATTTTTTTCCTCTTCAACTCTTTATAGAGCAATTTTAACCTTAATGTGAAAGGAATGTATCATGAAAAGTTTTAGTTCTGAAATGGTTTTATATGACCTTTGGAACCATGAAATGACCATGACCCGTTTTGGGAGAAAGGTTAAGCAGGTCTTCATTCTCAAATCTTTTTTCCACCTTATCTTCCCGGAAAACATTTTGTTGGCTTATTGTCGAAGCAGTGGGTTCAATTCCATCGGTATTAACTTCAGAAAGAGCCTCAATATGAGAGAGAATGTCCGATAGATCCTTTTTCAGGTTCTTAATTTCTTCGTCATTTACTCGTAGCCTTGCAAGCCCGGCAGTTTTTTTAATTACCCCTTCATTTATTTGCATAAATAGCTCCAAAAGTTAACTTAAATTAGGGTGAAACGTTTTATAATGTGTGTCCCTAAAATTATACAAAAGTTTCATCAAATTCATTCACTTACTTAAAAAATATTTTTAGGAGAAAAACTATGTTTACCAATAATATTCGATTACTCTTAACAACTCTGGCATTTTTCCTGACATTTACCGTAAATTCTCAGGCCTATGAGGGAGGAAATGTTGTAGGAAGCAGTATCTTTTCTGATATTGCTGAAAACAACAAGCTTTCTGTCGTAAACATCAGTACTTTTACGAAGCCCAAAGTGCAGCAAACATATGAAAGACGCCCTCATCAAAGAGGGTTTCAACAAAACGACCCTTTTAATGACCTTTTTAACGATTTTTTTCAACGGTATTATGGAAATCCAGCACAAAGTACTCCAAAAAGAAGCCTGGGAACTGGTTTTATTATTGATTCATCAGGGTATATTATTACGAATAACCATGTCGTTCAAGATTCTGATGTAATAACTGTAACCTTTAGTGATAAAAAAGAATATAAGGCAAAACTTATTGGAACCGACTCTAAAACAGATATTGCCCTAATAAAAATTGACACAAAAGATAACCTTCCTCATGTTGAGCTTGGTAATTCAAATGATTTAAAAGTAGGAGAGTGGGTTATGGCTATCGGTAACCCATTTGGATTAAGCAATACGGTAACGGTCGGTGTTGTTAGTGCAAAAGGAAGAGTTATTGGCTCTGGACCTTATGATAATTACATCCAGACAGATGCTTCAATTAATCCTGGAAATAGCGGTGGTCCACTGTTTGATACCAAGGGAAAAGTTATTGGAATTAACACTGCAATCTTTACTGGCGGTGCTAGTGCTGGAAATATCGGCATTGGCTTTGCCATCCCTATTAATATGGCGAAATCAATTGTAGAAGATTTAAAAACCACAGGACATGTTACCAGAGGATACCTTGGGGTTATGATTCAAAAAGTTACTGATGAAATTGCCGAATCTTTAGGACTTTCAACACCAGAAGGAGCCCTTGTTGCGGAAGTAGTTGATGGAGCCCCAGCGGACAAGGCAGGTTTACGACGGGGTGATGTTATTGTGGCTCTTAATAATCAGGCTGTTAAAAGTGTGGATGAACTTCCCCGCCTTGTAGCAAAGGTAAAGCCTGGAAGTCCTGCTAAATTAACCGTTTACCGCAATGGTAAGAAAAAAAGCTTTAAT
>JADGAW010000242.1 GCA_015231815.1 Nitrospinota bacterium | reverse complement strand
GTGCCTCAAAGCCGTTTCTGAGAATGAGTTCAAAGCTTCTCCCATCAATGATCAGATTCTATCTCTATTTTTCAGATAATAGAAAGAATCTTTAAAGGTGTACAAAAAGATTTTGCTCTAAGCATTGAACTGGAGGTTCAAAAAACTATCGAAGAAGTTTTCTTGGGTTGACTATTCTCATGCTTGAACCAGAGTTGCCAATTACCCCGGAAAGATCGTCAACAATTCCTTTCAGGATTTGTGCCTGTGCTGACAGTTCTTCACTTGCAGAGGCAGATTCTTCAGAGTTAGCAGCGTTTTGTTGTGTTACGGTGTCCATCTGTTGAACGGCAATACTTATTTGGGAAACTCCTTCTGACTGTTCATGAGTTGCTTCAGCAATATTGTGGATGATTGCTGTTACTTCATCAACATCTTTTACAATTTCTTTTAAATAAGAACCGGCAGTTTCGGCAATTTTATTTCCAATGCCTGCTTTTTTAACACTTTCCTCAATAAGTTCTGCTGTATCTTTTGCTGCAGTAGCACTTCTTTGTGCCAGATTTCTTACTTCTTCAGCAACAACGGCAAACCCTTTTCCTGCTTCTCCTGCTCGTGCAGCTTCCACTGCTGCGTTCAGGGCTAATAGGTTTGTTTGGAAAGCAATCTCTTCAATAACACCAATGATTTTTGAAATTTCGTTACTGGAATCATTAATATCTTTTACTGCTGATAACATCTCGTTCATGGCGTTATTACCCTCTTTTGCCACACTACTCGCTTCACCTGACAATTTATTTGCCTTTTCTGCATGAAGTGCATTCTCTCTTGTCATGCTATTCATCTCTTCAAGAGAGGCTGATGTTTGTTCAAGAGAACTTGCCTGTTCTGTTGCTCCTTCAGCTACCTGCTGACTGGCGGTTGATATTTCATCAGATGCTGTACTAACGTTTTCTGCATTTTCACTCAGTTCCTGCATAATTTTCTTGAGGGGGTCGGTAATGCTTTTACTGATAAAGAAGCCAAGTAATACTGCAGAAATAAAACCTACGAACACGATGATGAAGATATTTCTGGTCGAGCTTGAAGCGATATCCCTTGCCTCAGACTCCATTTGAGCGATTTCTTTACTAACAAGATCCTCGACTCTGGCGAGAAGTTCAGACATCTTTACCGAAACGACCGTGTCTAACTTTACGTCGATGGCATGCAGGTTAGCGTCAATTGAGATAACTTTTTCCTGCTCCTTCATAAAAGCAGCTGAGCTTTTCTCAAAATTTCCATGCCGGGTGGCTATTTCCTCAACCAATCCTCTCAGAGTGGTGTCGCTGACAGCCCCAACATTACCCATCTTTGTTGAACCACCGTTTTGAAGGATATCAATCCATTTGTCAAAAGTTTTTATCGTTTCCTCATATTCCCCCCTGATCTTTTTCAGTTCATTCTCATCTGTTGACTGAGCAAATTCCTCCACCGCTATCCGGCTGTCCCTGATAGTGATCATGATTTCCATCGACAAGTCAACCCAGCGGCTTTCAGTTCTAAGAAGGTATTCGGCGTTTGCCCCACTCTCAAGTCTTGAGATAATCCTGTCTTTCACGGCGGACTCAAACTTTGTCATTGCCTCATTGATATTACTTCCCGAGGTCTCCATGGCCATCATCGCTTTTTCCCTCTGCTCCAACAGGTTAAACTTTTGCTTCATGAAGTCGTGCATTGTTTTTATGCCGGTAAGAAAATCACTGGCGTGATAATTTTTTGCCTCAGATACAATATTTTTCAAATCAGTGTTCTTGGCTGCATAAATCTTGGTTCCATTTACCTCACCACCATTGATAATAGCGTTGGAGAAACCCTCAACGGTACGCATGTTTTTCTCATGCTCTTGCCATAGCTCATCCAATTCCCCTTTTTCCCCGGCTGCCATGAACTCCATGATTAATATCCGGTCATTCTCAATGGCTAGCTTAATCTCCATTGCTGCGTCACCAAGGGGTGATGTCTCAATCGAATCCTGCATCTTGTTACTCATTTTCCCCATATAAAAATAGCCGAGCATTCCAACAATTAAAAGTAAGACTGCAATGATAAGAAAACCGCTAATTTGTTTGGCACCCAGACTTAGATTTTTATACATGACTTTTTCCTCTCAATGGATTGTGAATGACTTTAGCTTCCAAAAATAATTATTTTAACTCTTTTAAGCGTTTAACTCTTATAAACTTTAAGTTTTTTTAAGTTAAAGATAAAACTCTAGAGCGAATTGCTTCTTTTTAGAAGATATCGAAAGGAATTTAAAGGCTTATTTCCTTACCTTCGATAGCTGCAGTTAGTTCAAATGATGCTTTAACTTCTTTTGCATATTTATGCGCCCTTTCCATATAAACATCCATTTCATTGTCCATCCTTGTAGGCTCGTGGTGGGTAAGGGCAAGTCTTTTTACTTCTGCTTTTTGAGCTAAATCAATTGCTGATTCAAAGTGACGATGTCCCCAGCCAACTTTGCCATCGTAGTATTCTTCCGGGGTGTATTGGGCATCACAAATTAAAAGGTCGGCTCCTCGAAAGAACTGAACAATATCTTCGTTCTGTTCTTCTGCAATTTCCCGTCGTTCAATATCATCCTCAGAGAGTTCATCTTCTGATTTTCCAATACTAATCGGGTCATAAAAAGGTTCATTATCTCCAGAATAAACAAGAACTTTTCCTTCACATTCAATCCGGTAGGCAAGAACCATTACCGGGTGGTTCATATAACGAGTGCTTACATTAAAGGATTTAAAGGTAAATGATTCCGCCTGAAGCTCAAAAACTTCTCTGGTTGCTTGAGTTTCATCTAATCTGATTGGAAAAACAGCATGATCCATTTGTGAAATCAGTATATCCTCCAGTTTTCTTTCATAATGTACAGGACCGTATATAGAAAGTTTATTTCCAGGTATATAGAGAGGTACAAAAAAGGGCAAACCGTGAATATGATCCCAGTGAGTATGAGATATACAAAGAGCTGAATCCATCTTTTTTTTATTTTTCATCATAAACTCGCTCAGCTCCCTAATTCCGGTTCCAGCATCCAGAATAATTTGTTCACCTTTTGAGTTGATGACTTCATAACAGGTGGTATTCCCCCCATACCTCATTGTATTTGGTCCGGGTGATGGAATTGAACCTCTGACACCCCAAAATTTTACTAACATATCTATAGTGTTAAGAGTATTTTTGCCTTTTCCAGTTCTTCTGGTAACTTTTCTTCAATTTCAAGAACCTGCTCTTTTGTCAGTTTTGTACATTCAAGAAGTGCCGATGGATATTGCAAGGCATCCTCTGATTTTCCAACAAATATCTCACCAAAACCTGCCCTGTGAGCTGCAATATCAGCTAATACGGTTATTCCATGCTGAGATTCCTCTCCGTCAATTGGTGTCATTATATGATGATTTTTAATGATTTTTTGCAAAATAGGGGGGAGTTTCCACTGGATTGCCATATATTCTCCAATTTCACAATGGTTTAAACCTGTCTTTTCCTTTTCAAGCACTTCCAGACTTTTTTCAGATTTTTGTAACACTCCCAAAAGTTTGTCGTAATGCTCTGTAAAAAAGGTCATGAAAATTACTTTCCCGATATCATGGAGAAGTCCGGCAATAAAATATTCTTCATACAAGAGTCTATTTACCCCGGCAGGTTTTGCCATCATCTTAGCTGCAACAGCAACAGCAAT
>JADGAW010000241.1 GCA_015231815.1 Nitrospinota bacterium | reverse complement strand
CTCTCAGAAAAGCTGTTGTTGACGGAGACATAGCTCATGGTTCTTTAATGGCAGGCCAATCGGTTGGACTGGTAAAGAGGCGTTTTCATAAACAATGTTTCCTTAATATGAATGAAGAAGTTGAATTAAAAAATCATATATCTTATCAAACCTATTTCTATAACGAGGGCATAATTATAACAGCATGACTGAGAATACATTTTCATGCTTAAACGGGAGCCTGATATTTATTCTGTTTTTCCTTTATTACTGTCTCCTGCAATATCCCGTATTCTTTGAACAAATTCTGAGGAGTCATCATAATAAAAACGTAAATCAGGAATTCTTTTCAGTTTCATTTCTTTTCCCAGAATAGTTCTCATGTATCCCCGGGCATTCATTAATCCTTCAAGAGAGCTTTCTTTTTTATCATCAAAGGAAGAATAAAATATTTTGGCAATAGATTTGTCTCGGTTCATTTCTACCCGTGTAATACAAATCATGCCAACACGGGGGTCTTTTAGCCTGAATTGAACACACTCGGAAATAACTTCCTTAATCAGGCTCGAAAGCTTTTCTCTACGATCAAACATTAGAAGGTATTATTTCCTTTCTATTTCAACCATTTTGAAGGCTTCAACAATATCCTTTTCTTTTATATCTTGGTAATCAATTCCAATTCCACATTCAAAACCTGCGCTAACCTCTTTAACGGAATCCTTAAACCTGTTTAGGGATGTTAGTGTTCCTGTGTAGATAACGATATTGTCTCTGATAAGTCGAGCAGAACAATCTCTGACAAGAGTTCCATCCAAAACATACGAACCACCAATTACTCCTATTTTAGGAACAGAGAATATTTGCCTGATTTCTGCTTTTCCTAATATTTCCTCTTCATATACAGGATCAAGCATCCCCTCCATTGCCGTTTGAATATCAGATATAAGATGATAAATAACAGAATATTGCCTGATTTCTATTTTTTCCTTTGCAGCTAACTGAATTGCTTGATCCGTTGGGCGAACAGAAAAAGCAAGAATAATAGCATTTGCCGCAACAGCAAGAGTGATATCGGCTTCATTAATTGCGCCGGCTGAACCATGGATGACCTTTACCTCAACCTCTGGGTTTTCAATTTTTTCAAGAGAGTCTTTAATAGCCTGAACCGACCCCATAACATCTGCTTTAATAATGACTTTTAATTCTTTCAATACCCCTTCTTCAATTTGTTGATGAATGTCTTCAAGGGTAATGAGCGTTCTGGATCCAAGACCACGAACCCGATGTTTTTCCTGCCTGATAAGACTTAATCGTCGAGCTTCCTTATCATTTTCAACAACAACAAATGTATCGCCTGCTCCGGGAACTCCATCAAATCCGAGAACTTCAACAGGAGTAGAAGGTCCTGCTTCTTTAATTTTCTTTCCATAAGCATCAAACATTGCCCTAACTTTACCGCTATAAATACCACAAACAAAAGGGTCGCTCATTTTAAGAGTTCCTTTTTTAACAATAATTGTTGCAACAGCACCTCGTCCTTTATCAAGCTTTGCTTCGGTAACAAGGCAAACTGCTCTTCTGTCAGGATTTGCTTTTAGTTCCTTCATTTCAGCAACAAGGAGCATCATCTCAAGAAGTTGGTCAATTCCGATATTTTGTTTAGCAGAAACTTCACAAAAGATTGTTTCTCCGCCCCATTCTTCAGAGACTAAACCATGAGCCGTTAATTCCTGTTTGATTTTTTCAGGATTTGCTCCTTCTACATCGATTTTATTTACTGCGACAACTATGGGAACTCCTGCATCCTTTGCATGGTTTATTGCCTCAATTGTCTGGGGCATTACACCATCATCAGCAGCAACAACAAGAATAACAATATCTGTAACCTGAGCACCTCTTGCTCTCATTTGGCTAAAAGCTTCGTGCCCGGGAGTATCGATAAAGGTTATGGTACCTTTTTGAATTACAACCTGATATGCACCGATATGCTGAGTAATTCCACCAGCTTCTTTTTCAGCAACGCTACTTTTGCGGATAGTGTCAAGAAGAGTTGTTTTACCATGATCAACGTGTCCCATTATCGTTACAATAGGAGGTCGTGGTTTTAAGTTTATTTCTTCTTCCTCTTCTTCTTCAGCTTCTTCTTCAATATTGGTAAGTTCGACTTTAAAACCAAAATGTTCTCCAACAATTGAAGCTGCATCGAAGTTAATAAGTTCATTAATGGTTGCCATGGAGCCGAGGTTAATCAGTTCCTGAAGGACAACGTTGGGGGCAAGACCCATCGCTTCGGCAAACTCTTTTACCGTTAAAGTTTCCATGAAGGAAACTACTTTTACTTCATCGCTTTTTGCGGGGGTACTACTTTTTTTCTCAATTTCAGCTTTTTTCTTGCTTTCAGAAACGAGATTTCTAATTTGAGTGGCAACATCTTCCTTCATTGACTCACTGCTTCGCTTTAGCCTAATGCCAACTTCCTTGGCTTTATCAATGATATTGTTGGGGCTTACCCTCAACTCCGCCGCCAGTTCTTTAACCGTAATTTTTTTCAATTTTCACCTTTTGGAATGGGGATTTATTCTTCTTTTTTAATTTTAGCTGCTTTTTTCTTAGGCTTTTTCTTTTCTTCAATCGGTGCTTCTTCTTTAGCTTTTTTGGTTTTAGTTACTTTTTTCTTTGTTACTTTTTTGGTATCTTCAGTAACTTTTTCTTTTGCTTTTTTTGCTTTTACTGCTTTTTTCTTCTTTTCAGCAGCTTCTTGAGCTTTTATTTCTTTTTCTTCTTCCTGTCTTTGTTCTTCTAGTGCTTCCTTTTTCTTTTCATACTCAGAGACTTCATAGATATCAATATGCCATTTAATTAATTTTGATGCTAAACGAACATTTTGACCTTTTTTACCAATAAAGCGGGGAAGTTTATCTTTTAAAACCACTACTTCTATCACTTTTTTGTCAACATCAATATAAACCCTGTCAACCTCATCGCTTCCTAAGGCTTTAAGTGCAAGACTTCTGATTTCATCTGAGTTGGGAACAATATCTATACGCTCCTCTTTAAGTTCAGCAATAACATTTTTTACCCTTGAGCCTCTGACACCAACACATGAACCAACAGCATCAACATTTCTGTCAGTGGATTCTACGAGAATCTTAACTCTTCCAATTCTATCCCTGACAGCAGACTTTATAATAACGAGTCCATCAGAAATTTCAGGAACTTCTTCACTAAATAACGCCATAATTAAACCGCTTTCAAGGCGTGAAAGTTCAATTCTAATTCTTTTATCCATAAGGACTACATCTTTAACAAAGACCTTAAGGCGTTCATTCTTTTTGAAGACTTCATCAACAGCCCGGTTACTCTTTAGGAGAATGCCGTCAAGTTTTCCGAGATTAACAATATAGTCACCATTTTTTGTTTCATAGGAAAAAGTTCCGGTCATAACGCTCCCTTTTCTGCGATTGTAGTACTCAAAATGCGCATTTCTTGAGGCATTGTGAACTTTATCCTGAATGATATTTTTTGCTTTCTGGATTATTTGTCTGCTGAAATTCAGGTTTTTCGTTTCCAGTTTTACCGCAGCATATTCAGCTTCAGATTTTTTTTCTTCCTCTTCTTCTATTTCATTCTCGTCATAATCTTCAACTTCATCATCATCTAAATAGAGGTCGTCATCATACTCTTCTTCTTCTACAATTGTGTTGTTACTGTCTTTCAGTAAGGCTTCTGCGTCTTTTTTACTAATTTCATTTTCCGGATCCTTAACTTTAGCAACAATCTTTTTTAGTGCAAAAAAACGAATATCGCCTGTTTTTGGGTC
>JADGAW010000240.1 GCA_015231815.1 Nitrospinota bacterium | reverse complement strand
AACAATCAAGTCTTCTTTTTCCACATTATTGAGTCCGGAAATTTCATCTCCTTTTTTATAGGAACCAGGATATCCTCCAGCAGCCATGACCACACAAACAGAAGATTCTTTTTTCCATTCGATATTTATTTTGTCGAGAGTTCCGTCAATTGAAGCCAGCATAATATCGACAAGGTCTGTTTTTAAACGGGGAAGTATTGCCTGACATTCCGGGTCACCAAATCGACAATTATATTCAAGAAGGTAAGGTTTACCATGAACAATAATAATTCCTGCATAAAGTATCCCTTTGTATTCTCTATCCTCTAAACACATAAATTTAACTGTTGGTTTAACTATTGTCGAGTAGATTTCATCAAGTAAATTTGGGTTTACAAAATCTGCCGGGGAGAAAACTCCCATACCGCCAGTATTAGGTCCCTTATTACCATCAAAGATTGCTTTATGATCACGTGCAGTTTCCAGAGGAAGTATTGTTTCTCCATCAACAAAGTAAAGGAGGGAAATTTCATCGCCATCCAGAAAGTCTTCAAAAACGACATTATTACCAGAATCCCCAAATATTTTTTCCACCATAATATCCTGAACGGCTTGCTCAACACCCTTACGTTCATGACAAATATAAACCCCCTTTCCTGCAGCAATACCGTCTGCTTTTACCACAACCGGCAGAGCAACGGTTTGAGCATACTCTTTGGCATCACTAACATTGTTCACCTTTTTATAGTGTGCGGTAGGTATGTCATATCGCAAACAAAAATCCTTTGTAAACACTTTACTTCCTTCAAGGATAGCTGCCCTTTGCGATGGGCCAAAAACTTTAATACCAGCTTCTTCAAAAATATTTACAATGCCTAAAATTAAAGGCTGTTCCGGCCCGACAACAGTCAGATCAATTTCTTTTTCTTTTGCAAATGCCAGAAGGTTATGAATGTCGTCTGCTGCAATATCAACATTTTCACCAATAAGTGATGTTCCAGCGTTTCCCGGGGCAATAAAAACCTCTTTAACCTTTTTCGACTGTGCAATTTTCCATGCGAGGGTGTGCTCTCTGCCACCACTGCCAATAATTAATATTTTCATAATTCTTCATTTAAGTTTAAGACCTTGAGATGATACAAAAAAGGGGATATTTTAGCATTCAGAAAGCAGAAGTCAGAATATGCAAAGGAACTTTTTCTCACAATTTACCTCTTATTTACTTCACCTTTTTGAACTCTTTTATACTGTTACCGACTTTGCAATATTACGTGGCTTATCAATATCATTTTTTCTGAAAAATCCTGAATAATAAGCTATAAACTGGAGAACAATTGTTGTGAGAAGTGGCGAAAAAAGTTCTTCTACTTCAGGAATTTCAATAATTTCATCTGCTATTTCTCGTACTTTCTCCCCAGCTCTGTTGGTGACGATAATAACCTTTGAGTTTCTTGACTTTATTTCCATAATATCGATGAGCATTTTTTCGTAATACATCCCGTCAACCAGTAAATTTATAACAGGGAAATTATCGCCTATCATAGCAATGGGACCATGTTTGAGCTCACCTGACGCAAACCCAAATGCATACATATAGGCAATTTCCTGTAGCTTTAATGCTCCTTCAAGGGTTACGGCATAATTTATTCCCCTTCCAGATATCATTGCAGCTTTTTCTGAAGCAATTGAGGAACAAATTTCTTCAACTTTTTCTTCCTGTCCATAAACTTTTTCCAGAATATCGGGAAGTTTTTTTATTTTCTCGTTGAGTTCAACAGATTCTTTTTTACTCATATTACCTTTTGATAAAGCAAAGTATCCGGCAAGGATATAAAGTACCGTTAAGGCGGCAGTAAAGGTTTTTGTTGATGAAACCGACAATTCTGGTCCTGCCTGAGTTCTCATCACATAGTCAGAGATTCTGGAAAGGGAATTTTCATGAGAGTTGGTAATGGAAAGAATTTTCGCTCCGGCTTTTTTACATTGTTTTGCTGATGCTACGGTATCAGCTGTTTCACCCGACTGTGAAATTGCAATAATTAAGGTCTTTTCATCAACAATGCTCTTTTTATACATATGTTCAGATGAAAGATTAAAATCGACAGGAACTTTTAAAAATGTTTCGAAAATATGTTTTCCGATAATTGCGCTGTTTGCTGTACTTCCACAGGCAAGAAATAAAACCTTATTGATTTCCTTGAGCTTTTTCCGGTGAAGTTTTATTTTTCTAAATTCATCACTAAAATCACTTCCACTGATATATTGGGCAATGGTGTTTCTTACCACTCTGGGTTGTTCGAAAATTTCTTTCAACATATATTTTCTGTAACCGCCTTTCTCCACATCAGTTTGGGTAAACTCGATTTTGTTTATTGGACTCTCTTTTCTATTGCCATGAGAGTCATACATTCTCACCCCAAGCCGGGAAAGAATTGCAATATCACCATCTTCCATAAAGATGGCGTTGGGAGTACTGTTAATAAAAGCAGTTACATCTGATGCAGCAAAAAACTCATTTTCACCAAGACCAATAACCAGCGGATTACCATTAACTGCTGCCAGTATTTTATCGGGTTGATCCTGAAACATTACGAGAATTGCGTATGGACCTTCAATTATTTTAAGAACTTCCTGAGCAGTTTTTAATATGCTTTTTTGTTGCTGGTGAATTTTATTAAAAAGACAAACAATAATTTCCGAGTCAGTATCGGTATGAAAGATATAGCCCTCTTTTCGCAACTGTGCTTCAATTTCTTTGTAGTTTTCCACAATTCCGTTATGAACGATACAGGTATTTCCATAAGCAAGAGGATGTGCATTTCGTTCCGTTGGAGCCCCATGGGTTGCCCAGCGGGTGTGTCCAAGTCCAATTGTTCCTTCAATGGGACTGACATCAATATACGTCTTAAGTTGAGGAACTGTTCCAACAACTTTTCTGAGAAGAATTTCGTTATTGTGAATAGTTGCAATCCCTGCTGAATCGTATCCCCTATAATCAAGGAACTGCAATCCTTCAATTATTTTAGGAACCGCATGATTTTCGCCAATATATCCAAAAACACCAGACATTTATTTACCTAATAAAGTTTTTATTATCGTAATGAGTGAAGAGTAGATGGGTAAATGAGTAGAAGAGTTGATGAGGAGAAGCTTGTTTGTTCTTCAACTCTTCACCCTTCACCATTCACTCTTCTACCCTTCTACTCCAAAAGACAGGTAAAATAATACCATGACTGAACTTAAATATCTGGGGAAATATAAGCCCCAACTGGAGAAGTGTGTTTCCTGTGGACAATGTCAGGCTACGTGTCCAACATACAGAATTAGCGGAGATGAAGGCATGGTTGCGAGGGGCAAATTAAACCTCATTGACGCAGCAATAAAGGGTGAAGTTCAAATGACCCCCCGTTGGCAGGAAAAACTATCCCATTGCACTGCATGTCTTGCCTGTGGAACAAATTGTCCCAATGGCGTTAATCCATCAGATATTATTGCTGCCGCAAAAGCAGAGTTTTTCTCACGCAATAAAAGAGATTTTCTATCATCTGTAGTACTAAAGATGGTGAGTTCAGAAACAGGTCGTAACCTCTTCTTTAAACTGAGCAGTATTGGACTAAAAGTCACGAACCTTCTTTTCCCTGATGGCAGTCCTCAGGCAAAGCTATTACCCTTTAACATCAATGGCATTAAGCGACTCTTGCCAGAGATGAACAAAGGTCACTTTAAATTGGACGTTCCAGAAAAGTTTACGCCGGAACACAAAAAGGGTGAAGCTCTTTTTTTCACTGGTTGTATGGTTGACCATGTTTTTCAGGAAGTTGGGCAAAA
>JADGAW010000023.1 GCA_015231815.1 Nitrospinota bacterium | reverse complement strand
AATTTATTGCTTCAGTAGCGTTTTTGGTAAAAAAATGGAGCCTTACTATTGTGATACGATTCAAACCCTCGGTCAATTATTAAAAGAAGATAAAAGAATTCTCTGTGAAGGAGCTCAAGGGACAATGCTTGATGTTGATTTCGGGACTTACCCGTTTGTAACATCATCGAGTCCAACCTCAGGAGGAGCATGTACCGGACTTTCCATTCCCCCCAAATATATCGGAAATGTGTATGGGCTTATGAAAGCATATACCACAAGGGTTGGAAGTGGACCCTTTCCCTCGGAATTAAGCGATGAAGATGGAGAACTTTTACAAAAAGCAGGTGACGAGTTTGGTGCAACTACGGGGAGAAAAAGACGTTGTGGTTGGCTTGATTTAGTTGTTGTAAAACATGCAATTGCAGTAAGTGGTATTGATGAAATTGTTTTAACAAAGCTTGATGTACTGGATACATTGGGAAAAATAAAAATTTGTACCTCATATAATATTGATGGTAAAGAAATAACCCATATTCCTGCAGCACAATCACAATTGGAAAGAGTTAAACCCCAATTTACCGAACTTCAGGGCTGGGAGTCAAAAACACATGGTATGCAAAAATATAATGACTTACCCGAAAAAGCAAAAGAATATATTTCCTTTATCGAACAATTTTTGCAAATACCTGTTTCGATGATATCGACCGGAAAAGACCGGAACGATATAATTTTCAATACATAATTCCCCGATAAAAAATACTCCAAATTAAGGCGGTTAATCAATGAACAGTATGACTGGTTACGGTATCAGCAAGGTTGAAACCGATGAATACTCAATTAATTTAGAGATTAAATCAGTAAATGGTCGCTTTATAACTACCAATATTAAAGCACCAAAACTCGAGGGAAGTGCCGAATTTGAAAGCCTTATTAGTCGTGAAATTAAATCAAGGTTTAAAAGAGGCTCTTTCGATATTTATTTCTCCTTTGGAAAAACAAACCTTAACCAGCAGGTTGTTCTCAATGAACAATTGGCGGAGGAATATAACACTGCTATTGAGAAACTAAAGACCACATTTTCCTTTCAGGAAAAAATTGGACTCAAGGAACTCCTGGGGTTTAACGACATTTTTCAAAAAGAAACCGTTGCTTTTTCCTATTCCTCCATGATGGAAACTCTTTCGAAAAACCTTAATGAAGCTCTCAATGGTTTAGAGGAGATGAGAAAAACAGAGGGCAAGGTTATTGAAACCTTTTTTCTCCAACAACTTGAAGAAATAAAGAAACAATTAGTTGACATTGAAAGCTTACGGGAAAAGAAAGTTGATGGAATGAAAGAAAAGCTTTTGGAACGAGTAAGAAAAATGTTTGAGGATGTTCAGTATGATGATAACCGCATTATTCAGGAAGTTGCACTCATTATAGATAAATCTGATATTCAGGAAGAATTAACTCGATTAAGAGCTCATGTTGAACATTTTGTATCATTTTTTAAGGAAAATTCACCCGGGAAAAAACTGGAGTTTCTTCTTCAGGAAATGAACAGAGAAATTAATACTATTGGTTCCAAGGGCAACGACTTTGCAATTGCCTGTAATGTAGCGGAAGTAAAATCATTGCTTGAAGCAATGCGGGAACAGGTGCTAAATCTGGAGTAAATTATGACAAAAATAATAAAAACTTTCTTACTTTTAATAACAATCAACCTTCTCTTTTCCGGTTGCGGCATGATTGTAGCAAATAAGGAACAAGAAAATAAAGAAAAAATTACTCGTTTAGAAAGAAACTATCTGGAAGCATCAAGAAAACAGGTAATTGAAAATAAAACAAAATTCAGGAACTTCAACCTTGAATCTTATCAGGTTAAGGATTTTGATCAGGATGTGACCATCATTGGTCCCGTTAATAAACGATATAAAAAAGTCCTGCCCTATGAATCTTCAGGAAAAAGTTCTGAAAATACCACCAAACTATTACAAACATATGGCTCACGGGCTGGTTTTAAAGTGGGAAGTGCTGATATAAACGGAGATGGTTGGGATGATGTAATTTTGTCGGCACCTTTTCTTGATATTCCCACCTTAAATGGAAAAAAAGGTGGTGCAATTTATATTGTGTATGGGGGAAAAAACAATGACGCAATTTATGACCTTGAATTTGATGCAGATGTAACCCTCTTAGGTGCAAACGTAAGTTCAAAAGGTGCAATAACAGGACATACCTTTACTTCAGGTGATTTTAACGGAGATGGTTATGATGACCTCGTTATAGGTGTACCCCTGTCAACAAACCCTAGGGGAGATGAAGCTACCGGTGCAGTCTATATCGTGTATGGCGGAAAAGATTTTGCCGGAATTTATGATTTGGAAAAAGTTGCCGGAGCAGTTTTCTATGGGAAACAAAGACTTGATAGAGCAGGTTACGCCTTAACTGTTGGTGATTTTAATAATGACGGACTTGATGATATTGTCATTGCAGCACCTGGAGTAAAAGCTGAAGAATCAAATGCTCTTTCCAATGGAGAAGTTTATATTATTCAAAGTAAGGGAACCTTTAAAGGAAAGTATGTTGTAACAGACATTGCCGACAAAACGTTTACCAACATACAGTCTTCCGTCTTAGCCTATTTTATTGAAGATGTAACCACCCTTTTTGGATTTGGCTTTTATACAACAATGCCTGGTGTTGTTATAAGAAAGGGAGGAGATGTTTATGCAAACAGGTTTGGTATATCTCTTTCTTCAGGAGATTTCAACGGTGATGGTTATGCCGATTTAGCTGTGGGTTCACCCTACTCTAAAAGCATGGCAAATAATGATAAGTCTGTTGGTGAGGTAAATATAATGCTAGGCTCCGGACAAATCAAAAGTGAGAAAAAAGTTAATTTAAGAGAAGAATCAGATATTTCTCTTTATGGAGAGTTTGAAGGAACAATGATGGGGTACGCACTTGCCTCTGGTGACTTTAATGGAGATGGCTATGACGAACTGTTTGTTGGAATGCCCAACTATCGTGATACCTCAGTCTCTCCTTTTAATATTGGGATGGTGTATGTCCTTGAAGGAAAACCAAAGTTTAAACGATACCTCCTTCCGTCTGTTGACATAAAACTAAAAATTCGTGGTGCTTTGTTAGGAAAAATGGAAGATTCCATTAGGTCTAAGATTTGGGGAGATATTGAAGAATCCTTTAACCTTGGCAATAGACGTGATGCCTATTTTGGATATTCCATAACCTCTGGTGATTTTAATGGGGACTCAAAAGATGACATTTTAATTGGGGCTCCTGGTTATAGCACTAAGAGGGGAAAACCGGTAATCTCTGGTTCTGCATTTGTTTTCCTTGGAAGAAAAATTGTTAAGGAAGAGTTAATTGCCCCTCAGGCAACAATAAAAATTTTAGGGAAAAAACGTGATGGGAGAACTGGATTCTCTGTAAGTTATGGAGATATTAATGGTGATAATATCGACGATATGATTATCGGCTCACCAGATGCCAACACTCCAAACTTAAAAAGGATGGATGCCGGAGAAGTTTACGTTATTTACGGTCATTTCAAAAAAATCCAATAATCTTCAGAACATAAACCAAAAAGTATATAAGAATTAACGGAGTTAAAAAGTGCCAAGAAGAGAAAATATTAAAAAAATCATGATTATCGGAGCTGGACCTATTGTCATTGGTCAAGCATGCGAGTTCGACTATTCAGGGAGTCAGGCATGTAAGGTTCTGAAGGAAGAAGGGTACGAGGTTGTTTTAATTAATTCCAACCCTGCAACGATTATGACTGATATTGATATGGCTGATGCGGTTTATATTGAGCCAATTACCAAAGATTTTGTTTCTGAAATAGTAAGAAAAGAACGACCTGATGCGATATTGCCAACTATGGGGGGGCAAACAGGACTCAATACTGCTGTCGATGTTGCAGAATCTGGATTACTTGATGAACTTGGTATTGAACTTATTGGTGCAGACCTGAATTCAATTAAAAAAGCCGAAGATCGAGACCTTTTTCAAGCTGCAATGAAAAAGATTGGTCTTTCAACCCCGCAAAGCTGTCTCGTTCATACCTTAGAAGAAGCTATGGCATGTATTGAGGAAATCAAGCTTCCGGCAATTCTTCGTCCTTCCTTTACTATGGGAGGAACGGGAGGAGGAGTTGCAAGGACCCTTGGAGAATATCAGGACTTAATTCTTCGCGGACTTGATGCAAGTCCGGTTAATGAAGTTCTGGTTGAAAAATCCATTATTGGCTGGAAAGAGTTTGAACTAGAGGTTATGAGAGATAAAAATGATAATGTTGTTATTATCTGTTCTATTGAAAACTTCGACCCAATGGGAGTTCATACCGGCGATTCAATAACTATTGCTCCGGCACAAACACTCACCGATAAAGAATACCAGCTTATGAGGGATGCAGCATTAAAAATCATTCGGGAAATCGGTGTTGAAACTGGCGGTTCTAATGTCCAGTTTGCCTTAAACCCTGAAAATGGTGAATTAATTGTTGTTGAAATGAACCCAAGAGTTTCACGAAGTTCTGCCCTTGCATCCAAGGCAACAGGGTTTCCTATTGCCAAGATTGCTGCAAAGCTGGCAGTTGGTTATACATTGGATGAAATTAAAAACGATATTACCAAAGTAACTCCTGCTTCCTTTGAACCTTCAATTGACTATTGCGTTGTAAAGGTTCCCCGCTTCACCTTTGAAAAATTTCCTGAAACAAACTCAGAGCTTACGACTCAGATGAAATCAGTTGGTGAGGCAATGTCCATTGGCAGAACCTTTAAGGAAGCCTTGCAAAAATCCCTTCGTTCTTTGGAAACAAGTAAATGCGGATTTGATGAAATTAGCAATGTTTCGGAAGAAATAATCACTGAAATGCTCACTGTTCCTAATGCTGAAAGACTTTGGTACATTGGCGAAGCGTATCGTCAAGGATTTTCTACAGAAAAAATATTTGAACTGACAAAAATCGACCCTTGGTTCTTAACAAATATTGAGGAAATTATTGAAATTGAAAAGGAAATTCAGGAAAACGTAGATGAAATTTTTAACAACAAGGATTTACTTACTCAAACAAAAGGTTTTGGCATGTCTGACAAACGACTTGCTCAGTTAACCAACAATAATGAAATAAACATTTATAAAAAACGTATGGAGATGGGAGTAGCTCCTGTTTTTAAAAGAGTGGATACCTGCGCTGCTGAGTTTATTGCACATACTCCTTATCTATATTCAACCTATCGGGGCGATGAATGTGAAACAAGACCAACAGATAAAAAGAAAATGATGATTCTTGGTGGGGGTCCAAACCGAATAGGACAGGGAATTGAATTTGATTACTGTTGTGTTCATGCGGTTTTAGCGCTTAAAGAACTCGGCTTTGAAACAATCATGGTGAACTGTAACCCGGAAACGGTGAGTACCGACTACGATACTTCAGACCGGCTTTACTTTGAACCCTTAACCTTTGAGGACGTTATGGCAATTATTCACATCGAAAAACCAGACGGAGTAATTGTTCAGTTTGGTGGCCAGACACCACTAAAGGTAAGCCAACAATTAAAGCAATTTGATTTTGTAAAAATTGCGGGTACTTCTCCTGAGGCAATTGATCGAGCAGAAGACCGTAACTTATTTAAAAAACTTCTGAATAAACTCAATTTAAAACAACCGGAAAATGCAATTGCCTATAACCGCTCTGAGGTTTTAACCCTCGCTGAAGAGGTTGGCTTTCCCGTTGTTGTCAGACCTTCCTATGTACTTGGAGGTCGGGCAATGGAAATTGTTTACGACAAGGAAAGCTTACTTGAATATTTAAATAAAAACGAAAAATATAATATCTACGAACACTCTGTTCTTATTGATAAATTCCTTGAAAATGCAGTTGAAATTGATGTTGATGGTATTTGTGATGGTGAGGATGTAATTGTTCCCGGTATTATGGAGCATATTGAAGAAGCGGGAATTCATTCTGGTGATAGTGCCTGCTCGTTGCCTCCTTACTCTTTGTCAAAGGAAATTATTAAGGAAATTGAAGAGCAAACCAGAAAAATTGCTTTTGAATTAGAGGTAATCGGGCTTTTAAACATACAATTTGCCGTAAAAAATAACGAGATTTTTATTATTGAAGTTAACCCAAGAGCTTCCAGAACGGTTCCTTTTGTCAGCAAGGCAACAGGTGTTCAATGGGCAAAAGTTGCAGCAAAAGTAATTGCAGGTAAAAAACTTAAGGAACTGGTTCCTGAGGTACAAACAGTTCCAAAACATTATTCCGTTAAGGAAGCTGTTTTCCCCTTTATAAAATTTTCTGGAGTAGATACTATTTTGGGACCAGAAATGAAATCCACCGGAGAGGTTATGGGAATAGACGCAACCTTTGAATCTGCTTTTATGAAAGCCCAACACGCAGCAGGAACAATTTTACCAACCCACGGAAATGTATTTATCAGCGTACATGATTATGATAAAGAGCCCCTCATTCCAATTTCAAAAGAATTAAAAATAATGGGTTTCACTATTACCGCTACAGCAGGCACACACAACTATTTAAAAGAACGGGGTATTGAATCTACGTTGGTAAATAAAGTTTTTGAAGGTGACAATACCATAATTGATTGGCTTATAAACGGTAAGATTAATATGGTAATTAATACGACCATTGGAAAAAAATCGAAGGAGGATTCCTTTTCTATCAGGAGAAATGCCCTCCTGAGAAATGTACCCTATTTCACCACAATTTCTGCAGCAAAGGCTGCTACAAAAGGTATTGATTCCCTTATTAATAAAAAATATGCGGTAAACCCCCTTCATTCCTACTACATTTAAGAGAAGTCTTTCTGCCCGTAACGTGTACATCCAAAAACATAAAACACCCTCATCTCTCGGCTAGGTGAGAGTGATTTATAAAGCATCTTCATTTCAATGTATACTTAAATGCAAATTTTAATATGTTTACGATAGAATTTTCATGTCATGAAAAACATAACAATAGCAGGAAGAAACTGTTTCGAATCTGGTGAAGGGAACACCATTTTTATTTTTTTTCATGGCTGGGCTGGTAATCATACAGTGTGGAATTTACAAAGAGACTTTTTTCAAGGGAAACGTTCCAACAAAAAATCAGGTAATCTATCAGGAATCAAGGTTGTAACGGTTGACCTCTTCAATCATTTTAGCGATTTTCCTGATACGGTACAGGACAAAACTTTTGGTCAATTTTATTCAGATAAGCTTTTTCAAATAATTGAGTATTACAGGGGGTACAAAATAATTCCTGTCTTTTGGTCAATGTCAACACTTCTTTACCTTGAGCTGCTAAAAGTAAAAAAGCAACTCCCTATTAACAGAGCAGTTATTGTTGCCGGAACCTGTAAATTCATTGATGATGAACAAAAAACCGGTATGCATTCAGTGGGATTCAAAAAGATGTACAGTTCTTTGGAAAAATGGTACCCGGAAAGTATTATTGCACTTGCTGAGGGTTATTTTTCCGGCTCAGGAGAATTGCAATGGATGAAAAACTATAAGTTTCCTCCACGATTGGGCAACCTTCTTGATCAACTGAATTATCTGGAAATAACAGATTTAACCTCTGTGTTGAGCTCAATTAATATCCCTGTTGACATCATTCATGGCACAGAAGATAAAGTGATTCCACTGGGCATGGGACTTTTTTTAAGAGAAAGAATTCCCTCATCAACTCTTCATATTGTTGATGGTGGCTGTCATAACCTCATGATTGATTCTCACCTTACTGTGAACAAAAAACTATCGGAAATAACTTTAGACAAAACCCTCTAAATCCATCAATTACGTTACTTCAGAAAGGGTGATGATTGTTTTTTGAATGAGCCGCTTGAGGCTGTCATATTGTTTGAATCTATCATCCAGAACAATATCCTTGTTGATCTGAATGGCTTCCAAAATGCGCAATGATGCCTGCTTTTCATCAGGAATTTCGTTATAGGCTGAGGCAAGTTCGCACAATACCCACTCAATTTCTTTTGGCTTATGAGCAAGAATTGTTTTATACACCTTTAAGGCTTCATCAGTTTTAAAATCGTCCCGTAAATTCATGGCATATTTAAGTCCTGCAGTCTTCAGATTTTCCACAATAATATCCCTGTCAGGTACTCCTTTGCTATCAAGTAACTCAGAATAGATCTCAAATGATTTACCATTTTGTCCTTTTTTTCTCAACTCCACAGCAAAGTTATTAAAGGCAGGTCCAACGTTGGAGGGGTCGTCTCTTATGATTTGCCGGAAAATAGCCTCTGCTTTATCAAAGTCGTCAGTCCTTGTCAGTAAAATAGCGTAATTAATTCTATTTTCAATTTCCATACCTGAATCCATGAAATCAATTTCACCTGAAGCCTTCACTGCTTCCGTCGTTAATTGACTCAATTCCTGTTCAGCTTCCTCCATTCCCAGTCCCCTAATATCTGTTTCCCCGAGTGCCTTGATAATTCTTTCATAAGGGTTGTGAGGGGCACCTTCAGGAGAATCTGCCTTCTTTTCAATTAATTCCTGGACCTTCTCTTTTGCCTGATGCATAGAAAGCATTCCTTTTTCAGCCCATTTTTTTGCTGATACCTTATCCCCGTTTTTCATGCTTTTCTTAACCAAATTAAAACAACAGGCACTCATGTTAGCGTACGGGTCTGGAACAATTTTTTCCACCCTGCTTGCCTGTTGGTAATCAATTAAAGCTTCAGGATATCTTTCCATTTTGTAGTAAGCATCCCCTCGGTTTAACAATGATTGGTAATCAGGTTTCATCTCTATAGCACGGGTAAAGAGGGTTATTGCCTGATTCATGTCCCCTTTTTTCATCAGTTCCTCCCCCTTACTGTTCAGCAACTCAAACTCTTCAAGCTTATTTGACTTCTCATTACTTTCTGCCTGAGTGCTGCCGGGGAAATTTTCCGGAGGTTTTGGCTTTCTTGTTTTTGATTCAATGTATCCTTCAAGTCCTTTCATAAGTTCTGCAATATTAGTATCAAGAGAAACTTTTGGTGAAAGAAAAATTGCGTAGGTGATACCAAATGCTCCGAGAATGCGAAACACTTCCATCTGTTTTTCACTGGAATAACTTGCAAAGAAAACCGGAACAAAATTCCTGAAACTTAATTTTGGTTTATTGCTTTTTATTGCACGAAGCAGGTGAATTAAATTCATATTTCCTGCAACAGGACGATAATGGAGCAAAACAAAACGGTCGCTTTCCAACCATAGGGGAAGATGTTTTGACAGAGTTCCGGTACTTTGTGAGGCAACGGAATGCACCTTGAACCCCATCTTCATGAAGATTTTTGCAAAAGATTGAGAAAAACCATTATCATGAAAACTAAAGGCAATATTAGGGAATTTTCTTAATAAGAGCTCAAGTTTAGGGGAGTATTGTCTGACAATTTGTTGAGCAAAAGGAGTGAGGAAAATTTCTTTATTAGTGCTTTCCATATTTGTAAAGACAAATGGTTAAGTGTTCTTTTTTACCTTAATGCAGCAATGGAATCGATATCGAGAACAAGCCCGATAGTTCCATCACCAAGAAGTGCTCCTCCATATATTCCTTTAAGTTTTTGCAATCCGTCTATAGATTTTATTACCACCTGCTGATGGTCAAGGATATTATCTACAAGCAGACAAAGGTAGTCATCTTCACTTTTTACCAAAATTCCCACAGCAAGACTTTCTTCTTTTGTCGGATCATCTTCAATCTCAAAATAATCCTGTAATCGCATTAAGGGATAGAGTTGGTCTCTGAGCATTACACACTCCCCTTTATTTTGAACAGTCTTGAAGTGTTTGGTTTGGGGGTTAAAACTTTCATAAACATGGCGAATAGGAATGATAAAACTTTCTTTGCAAACCTTTACAACCAATCCATCTACAACTGAGAGCATTATTGACAGAGGTATTCTTAAGGAAACTTCCGTACCTAACCCCGGTCGGGTTTTAACATCAATAACCCCGTTCATCTTCTTAATATTGTTCATAACCACTGCCATTCCAACCCCACGACCTGAGATATCGGAAATTTCTTCAGCAGTAGAAACCCCATCAAAAAAAATCATTTTTGAAACGTCCTTATCACTCATGCTAAGAGCTTCTTCTTTGGTATGAGTTCCATTATCAACCATTTTTTGCCTTAACTTTTCGATGTTAATTCCTTTACCATCATCGAGAATTCGTAAGAGAAAAAAACCATCTTCATTAACAGCAATAATCTTAATGGTTCCAGTTTCTGGTTTTCCTGCCTTTATTCTTTCCTCTGAGGTTTCTATTCCATGGTCAACACCATTTCTTAAAATATGAACCAAACAGGTGTTAACATCATCCAGAAAACTTTTATCGATAACCGCATCCTCTCCCTCAATGACCAAATCAACTTTTTTATCAAGGGAGCGGGTTGCATCCCTCACTAAACGATTCAAAGTTCCTGTAATGTTTCTGAGTTCAACTCTTCGAACATCCATAAGTGATTCCTGAAGGGAAAATATATGCTGAGAATATGAAGTATTTGCCGCTTTAAATTCTCTCAACAAACTGATATTGTCCTTGAATACCTCTGAATATCGTTTCTGGAGGTTATTAAAAACTTCACCAAGAATGATTAATTCACCAACACTATCGAGAAAAGCATCAATTTTTGTCTCTTCTACCCGTACTGTTTTCTTAACAGTTGCCTTTACTTTTCGCTGGTCAATTTCTTCTGTTTCACCTGATTCTATTTCTGATTTTTCTGCCTGAGGTGTTTTGATAATTATGTGGGGCTGCAATTCATGAAGTATTTGCAGGTAATATTCAACCTGTAAAGTATCAAAGTCCAGCTGAAGTTGCGTGAAGATTTCTATACTTTCCCGGGCATCCTTAGCCGATTCCAATAACGACGGGATTTCCAGCTTTTCTATAGCTTCAAGAAGAATACTTATATCCTGGAAAAAACTTTTAACCTTCTCAGCCGGGAGAACAATTTCCTTTGCCTCGTTTAGTGCCTGATGAATTCTGTTCAAAACATCAGTAACCTCAATTGTGCCAATAAAGGAGGGTGGCAGCTTGTTCTCAGGATCATTGCTCGCTCCAATTTCAGCAATAGAAACCTCCTCCTTAATCATAAGAGATCTGACCTCATCAACGCTGTTCTTAACTTTAGAGGTGTCGTACTCTTGGGAGACTTCAGGAAGTAAAGCTTCTATGTTTTGAAATAAGGTTTCTATAGCAGAATTAATATCAGCTTTACCATCAGAAAACTGACTAATTGCCTTGTCAAGATGTTCATAATAGGAACGTTCCCGATGAGTTAGTTCACTTTTAGATGCATTGGAATCAAGGACTCTTTTTACATTTGATTGCATAATATCAATGCCATCAAAAAGAATATCCATAATTCCCCGATCAACCTTTTTGGGATTTTTATGGGCAAGCTCCATTAAATCTTCGAGACGATGGGCAATGATTTTCAAACTTTCAAAATCAAACATGCCCGCATTACCTTTAATGGAATGAACATGGCGGAATATGGCATACAGGGTTTCTTCGTTACTGGTGTCTTCTTCCAGTTGCACCAATCCCTGATTAAGTTCTTCAAAACGCTCATTACTTTCCTGAATGAAAGCATCCAGAAATTCGTCCATTTGATCTTCAGCCATTTTTTCTCGTATCTAATTTGTAAATTCTCCCATTATTTATAGGAGAATCCGAGTTCACATGCTTTTCTTAGCGTTAAATACCCAGTGCTTTCTCAACTGCTTCCATAACTGCATCTTTATCGTAAGGTTTAATAATGTACCTTTTTGCACCAATTTTTAAACATTGCATTACTGTTCGGGCATCAGATACGGAACTTGCCATCAAAACCTTTGCTTCTGGATATTTTTCCATAACATGTTTTAACACTTCCGTGCCTTTCATCTTTGGCATAATGATATCGAGGGTCATCAGGTCGGGGTTTGTTTCTTCAAATTTTTCTATTGCTTCTACACCATCTTTTGCCACACCAACAACGTCATAGCCCGTTTCTGTAAATATTTTTTTAAGAAAAGAACACATTACGGGTGAATCATCCACTATAAGAATTTTCTTTTTACTACCATCATCTTCTATAATTTCTTCCATTTTTTTCTCCTTTGTATTGGTTATTTGAAAATTCCCCCAAACTGTTATTTTCCCGGCAATTCCTTCTTCCTTAGGAACTGCCACAACAATAGAACCTTTTTCCTGTAGGAAGTCCTTCGACAACTCAGAAAAAGCCGCACCGGTTGAATCTTCTCCCGGTCCATATATCTCAACCTCCATCCCTTTTTCCCCCAACAAACCAACGAAGTGTCCAACAATAATATTGGCAATTTCCAGACAAATCGTACTGAGACTACAGGGGAGATCTTCTGAACTGCCAATAGTAAGTTCAATAAATCTTTCCGCTGCTTTTTCTTTTGCTTCGTCATCAAAAAAAAGAACAAAATCACCTTCCACCTCTCCAGAGACCTTATAGTGGGCTACAGTGGAAACTTCCTTTAAAGCTGAATGTTTCGGAGGATGTTCATTGATAAACTCTGTTTTAAATATTTCCTGAGAGTAATGGGGAAGTCCTTCTTCAAGCAACTCATTGATATATGAGGGGGTCATTTGCTTACCATTAGAATAGTTATTGAATAATGTAGCCTGAAAAATCTTTACTCAAAAAACCCTCAGAGTTACTTTTTCAAGCTTAGCTATTCTAACATTCATGAACAATTAATTGAAGATTTTTACTTGAAATTGTTGGTAATTAATTGAATACCTTTTTCTTTAAGGTAGCATAATCTACTTTTCCTGAACCAAGTCTTGGCATTTCATCAACAATTATTACTTTACGGGCAATTTCCAGTTCACTTTTTCCCATATTAGTTGCTGTTTTTTTCAAATCAGCCTTGGTAAGCTTTGTTGATGTTGTACATAAAACAATCGTTTCTCCCCTTTCCGGATCAAACTCTGAGATTGCTGCATGTATATATTGGGGAGAAGCTTGAAGAGCTATTGACTCAACTGCTTCCAAAGAGACCATCTCCCCTGCCACCTTTGCAAACCTTTTTAAACGTGCGGTTATTGTGATGTAGTTTTCTTCGTCAAGATCTACAACATCGCCAGTGTTATACCACCCTTTTCCAAAAGCAGAAGAGACTTCTTCAATTACACCGGGATTGGTATCCCGGTAATAGCCAAGCATTACGTTAGGACCTGAAACGTGAAGTAATCCGCCAACATGAATGTCATCCACATGCTTTAGCTGTGCTTTAAGTCCTGGAAGAAGCCTGCCAACACTATTGGGTTTGTAATCTGTGGGAGTATTTACCGATAGCACAGGAGAACATTCAGTTGCACCGTATCCTTCAAGAATACGAATACCAAATTTTTCCTGCCATAGATCAAAAACATCCTTTGCCAATTTTTCAGCTCCTGCAATAACCAGTCTGGCACAACGAAAATCATAGGGGTCAGCAAACCTTGCATAAAACCGTAAAAAAGTGCTTGTTCCGAATATGACGGTAATTGATTTATCATAAACAAGTTCTGGAATAATTCTGTAATGCAATGGACTAATGTAAAGGTTAATTTTCGAACCGGTTTGAATCGGTAAAAAAACGGTGGCAGTTAACCCCATTGCGTGAAAGATAGGTAAGGCAGATAAAAAGTTGTCTTTGGGAGTTAAATCTATGAGAGATACACACTGAAGAACATTAGAGATTATGTTCTTCTGACTTAACACAACTCCCTTAGGTTTTCCCTCTGAACCAGAGGTAAACATCACGAAAGCCGGACTGTTAATATCACTACGAGAAATTCTTACCGCTTTTTCTGGAAACCAAAGAGCATACACAATAAGCCATACTTTGTCGAAAAAACTAAACTGGGCTTTTAAATCTTCTAAAAAAAGAAGCTCAACATTTTTTTCAACAGTCAGGAGTCCATTTAAATTTGCCTTTTCCAAAAATGCCCGAGAGGTAATTATCGTTTTTACCTGCGCCGTAGCACATGCATCAAGGATTGTTGATATCCCGGAAGAATAATTGAGCATTGCTGGAACTCGTTTAAAAGCAATTAATCCATATAAAAGTCCAACAGTTGGAGCAATGTTAGGAAGAAGAACTCCAATATTTTCCTTTTCCCGACTGAAGCGAGAAACAATTTTCCCCAATGCCAAAGCTGCCTTTATCAACCTGCCATAAGAAAAGCTGTTGCCCATTGCATCTTCAATAATAACTTTTCTTCTTCCATATAAATTGGCACATTGAATCAGACTTGAAAAGAGCTGTTGCTTTGGTGCCGACTCAAATTCAGCCTCCTGCATAATATGCCGTAGCTGATTTCCTATAAGTCGTCTGGTTTCTTTTGGTGTTTTGTTTTCCGGAGTATGAATTATCTCTGGTGGTCTGACGGTCAAGGTTATTTGAGGAAACAATTTTTTGGGAAACCATCGACCCATATAGCTGAAATAACTATAAACAGCACCGTTAATATTCACAGGAATAATTGTCGCATTGCTTTTCATGGCAATAAAAGCAGAACCGTTATAGATTTTCATCATGCTTCCGGTTATGGTGATTCTTCCTTCAGGGAAAATAACTACTGGGCGATGCTCCTCTTCAATAACCTTCAATACATGCTTCATTGCCATTGGATTTTGCGGGTCAACAGTATAGTATTCCCCATGGCTTAACACCCAGTGGTAAAACCTGTTTTTATTTATTTCTGAATATACAACAAAGATTGGCTCAATAGGAAGAAACATTCCCAGAAGAAGTCCATCAATTAACGACTGATGGTTTGCAACGATAAGTTGCTTTTTATGTTTTGTAAAAACGGAAATATCGCCATTAACCTTAACCCTAAAGAATAGTTTACAAAGGTTATAGAGTATAAATCTCAGCATATTGGGTTAATTCTGTTTACAGGAAAAAAACCATAAAGTAATGACACTTTATGCTCAATATACAACGTTGTGAGCTTTTTTGACAACAATAAAACAAAAGTTGTTGCAAAATAACTTAAGACTATTTTAACTATGTAAATCATTATGTTAAAACCAGAAAATCAGAGGTAGAAACCAATTAACTCTTGAGATAATTAATGGATTAAGCGTCAGGTTCTATCTCTACTTTTCAGTAAAACCTTTTATACTTAATCTTTTTGCTTGTGAAAGTATAATCGTGTGTATTGTTTCGTCAAGGTAAATTGTTGAAGGATATAAAAAATTAATACTAAATTCAATGCCAGAACCAACAGCTCTTCTTCCTCTCGTTCAAAGATATATTGAAAAAAACCCTGTTACTGCCGCCCGACATTTGGAGTCGATGACTGAAGAAGAGGCAATCGAAGTACTTCATGCATTACCCCGAAAACTTTCCGCTAAAACCTTTCAACATTTACAGGTAAGCTACCTTGCTTATCTTCTAAAAACAACTGATCCGGAAATATTTAAAGACATTATTAAACGTCTCCCGGCAAAAAAAGCTGCGACAGTTGTTATGCATCTTCCAGAAGATGCCCGGGATAAATTTCTTCCCTATGCCCCCAAAAAAGTAAAAGAATTTCTCAAAGAGCTTTTAACCTACCCTGAAGATAGCGTTAGCCAAATTATGGTAACTGATTTTATGACCTTTAGAAAAACCATAAAGGTAAGGGACGCAATAAGAAAAATCAGATCGTATAAAAAAAGGAATCAAACACAATCATACTGTTACGTCATAGAAGATGATGAAAAATTAATTGGAGTTCTCAATATGTATGACATTATTTTAGCAACGCAGGATACAACCATTGAGAATGTCATGAATCGTGACTTTTATTTTGTTCCGTGGACTATGGATAGAGAAGAAGCTGCATCAGAACTGTCAAAAAGAAGATATTCAGCAGTTCCCGTTTTAGATAATGACATGAAAATAATTGGCGTTATTAAAGCTGAGCATTTAATCAAGGGGGTGCAAACAGAAGTCTCAGAAGATGTTCAAAAAATGTTTGGTGTTGGTGGTGATGAAAGAGCGTTCTCCCCTCTTCTTTTTTCCCTTCGTATGAGACTTCCCTGGCTTCACGTTAACCTCTTAACAGCGTTTCTTGCAGCTTCTGTAGTGGCACTGTTTGAGGACGTTATTGCAAAAATTACTATTCTTGCAGTATTTCTTCCTGTTGTTGCTGGACAGGGAGGTAATGCCGGAGCTCAATCTTTGGCAGTGGTTATGAGAGGGATTTTTATGCGGGAAATTCCAGAAAATAAAGCATGGTCACTTATTGGTAAAGAATCGCTCCTAGGTTTAATTAACGGTGCAATTATCGGTATTGTAACAGCGTTGGTTGCCTGGGTATGGGACGGAAACCCTTATTTTGGGGTGGTTATTGGACTTGGAATGCTCGTAAATCTTTTTATTGCAGGAATGGCAGGAGCATCCATCCCAATTTTTATGAAAAAAATCGGACTTGATCCCGCACAATGTTCAAATATTATCTTAACAACCGTAACTGATGTAATTGGTTTTTTTGCCTTCCTTGGTTTTGCTGTATTATTTATTGATTATTTGGTCGTATAAAGTTGCTAAGATAAAAATACAGAAGAGCCATCAATAATTACCATCATTTTTTTCCTCTATAAAAAACAACCGGTTTACTAATTATTTTTCCTTGTTCTTAATAAAAGGTGTGATATTATTGCGCAAAAAAGAACATTAAAAGTGCATCTTTTTTATAACTCCTTGGGGGCTTACCTCCCCCAAGTAATTAACAACAATTTCTTTCAGGAGGAATGATGATACATCCGGATACTGAACTTCGGTTTATCAACGAAAAAATAGGGTACGGCATTTTTGCAAAAAAAGACATGCCAAAAGGAACAATTGTTTATGTCAAAGACGAGTTTGAAGTGGTTCTTTCACCTAAGAAGTTTAAGAAACTCGACCAACTGCATCAGGAAATAGCCGAGAAGTTTTCCTATATTGACAACGATGGAATGCGTATCATTAGCTGGGATCACGCAAAATATGTCAATCATCGATGTGAATGTAATACCATCAGCACGGGCTACGGCTTTGAAATCGCCATTCAGGATATTTACGCCCATGAAGAAATAACGGATGAATATGGACTTTTTAACATCCAGCAAGAGATGTATATTGATTGTGGATGCAGTAGCTGTCGGAAAATTTTGTCTCCTAAAGACATTGACACCTATCACTCCCTTTGGGACTCCTGGGTAATTGAATCTTTAAAACAAGTAGAGAATGTTCCGCAACCCCTTTGGGATGTTATGGACATCAAAACGAGAAGTAACCTCATGGACTATTTGTCAGGCAAGAGTGACTATTTATCTGTGCTGAATTTAAAATGTTCTTACCCTAAAAAAACAAAGCCCTGCAGTACTGTTCTGAAATTGAATAAGGAAATCGCCGCCTGATTTTCTGTTCATTAAGAAACCACGTGAAAACAGTATGCCAACAAAGTGTAAAAACAATTTTTCACGATACCAAAAAGATGATAAGATTCTTGAGATAAATAGACGTTTCGTTACGAGATTTTAGAGAAAAAAAAATACAGGAAACAACCTCAATGAATCAAAAGCTAAGAACGTATTATTTTTTTATATAATCCTGCTTTTGATATCTCTATGAAAACTACATGACATTAACCAAACAAATACAAGACTGGTGGGGCAACTTTCATTTTGATATCAATCAATGTGCCCAATGGGAAATTGGTACACTCAGAGTTTGGGTACTAAGAAAAGAATTTGAATGGCGTATTGGCTACGAAAATGATGAAACATTAAATGAGAATACTGTAGAGGTAATGAAATCGTCCAAAGAAATACATTTGGAAGAATTTCCAAACATAAAACGGTATGTTTTTAAAAAAACAGATGAAAACCTCCAAATTCTTCCTAAGCTTGCCGACCGTTCTGTTGTAACCAAGCCCATAACACCCTTTTATATTGCACCTAATGAAGAAACGGTGGTGTTTGTTAGCAGCCCTCTCTGGGTTTCAATAAAACAAAATGATACAAAAACCTTTACCGAAGAATTTCCTATTGAGCGACCTTCTGACACATGGTTTGGTCCTGACACATTAAAGGGCGAGGTTTGTTATGCAAGCCAAACCAGTTGCAGACTCTACCTCGACGATTTCCCCTACCTTCCTGACAGGGCAATTACTCCTTTAACAATAAAAAACGTAGCCAATACCCCCCTTTTAATTGAGCGGATTAATCTCCCGGTGAAATATCTTTCTCTTTATAAAACGGAAAATGGTTATTTATGGACTCAAGCTCTCAATATGAAATGCGAAGATGATGGAACGACAGTTTCAATTAAAATCAGTAAACACCTTCCAACATATTCCGGAAAAGCTTCGTTAGTTTCAACAGAAAGGGAAAAGGCTGGAAACAATC
>JADGAW010000239.1 GCA_015231815.1 Nitrospinota bacterium | reverse complement strand
ATAATCATGGGAGCTAGACATATAAAGAAAATATCTCTTATATTGATTTTCTTATAGACGTAATGACGTAAAAAAGGGATGAGGTTTGGAAAGAAGGAAAAATTATTTAAAGGACTAATTAAAAAAATTGAAGGCAGAAAAAAATAAAACCGAGACCTTAACCTTTCGGTCAAGGTCATCGGTTTTATGATGAGCTTATTGTAAACCTTTATTTGAACTAATATAGGTAAACGTTTGAGCAGAAGCGGTATGTTTTGCTGTAGCAGTAAAACCAGTAGCATCTATAGGACCAATTACAAGAGTTACACTTGTAGTACTGTTAAAACCAGTTAAAAGGCTTTGATCAGTAGTGTAGGTCCCATTATCAAGAAAGTAACTTTCAAGAGCTGTTGCCATGTTGGTAATATCAGCTTTAGAAGCTGCATCGTATGCTTTTTCCCTGTACTTCGCAAACTGAGGGATTGCAATAGCAGCAAGAATACCAATAATAGCAATAACAATCATTAATTCGATTAATGTAAAACCTTTATCACCATTTCTTAAGCTTTCAAACTTAGAAGTAAATTTCTGAATCATTGAGTCTCACCTCCTCTAATTAAATTGTGTAATTTGTTACCTGCATAACCTTTGCAACTAGGATGCCACATATTCCTGAATAAGCCTAATACGTTAAACACCCTTTACAATGGCTCATTGCATCGTTCGTTAAATTATTTTCTTGTATGAACTAATATCAGAATTCTCCTTTGTGACAATTTTTGTCACAACAAGCCCTCTTTTGTCAATCCCATTCCAGAACCGCACCTCTGCCACCGGAAGTTACCATAGTAGCGTATTTAGATAAATATTTTGAAAAACCAACTCTTTCCTTAACAAAATCAGGGCATTTCCAAGCGTTCCTTCTTTTATTCATCTCTGCTTCAGTTATTTTTAATTCCATTGAATAGTTAGGAATATCAATTTCAATAATGTCTCCTTCTTCAATGAGAGCGATTTCTCCACCTACTGCAGCTTCAGGAGAAACATGACCGATACATGCTCCCCGAGTAGCTCCTGAAAATCGACCATCAGTAATTAATGCAACCGATTCTCCAAGTCCCATTCCCATAATTAATGAGGTGGGAGTGAGCATTTCCTGCATTCCTGGTCCTCCTTTAGGACCTTCATATCGGATGACAACAACATTACCAGACTTGACCTTTCCACCTTTGATTCCCTCAATTGCTTCATCCTGAGAATTAAAAATGACGGCAGTTCCGCTAAATGTTTTCATTTTGTCCACAACACCTGCTGTCTTAACAACACCTCCTTCGGGAGAAAGGTTTCCAAACAATACCGCAAGTCCTCCAACGTCACTGTAATAGTTTCCTTTTGTGCGAATAACATCAGCATCCTTATTTTCCGCATTCTTAATTACTTCTCCCAAAGTTTGACCAGAAACTGTTTTACAATTGAGGTTTAATAAATCTTTGGCACTGTCATTATGTGAAATTTCGTGTAAGATTGTACTGATACCTCCTGCTCTTTCAGCATCTTCCATATGATATTTACCTGATGGTGCAAGTTTGCAAATATTTGGGGTTCTTCTTGAAAGCTCGTTAAGTTTTTTGAGGTCGTATCTGATTCCAATCTCATGGGCTAATGCAATGGTATGGAGGATAGTATTGGTTGAACCTCCCATTGCTATATCAAGGATGAAGGCATTATTGATCGAATCTTCAGTAATAATTTCACTTATTTTTATGTCTTTCTTTACTAACTCGAGTATTTGTTTTCCTGCTTGTCTTGCCAAAGCTTCCCTTGCCTCACTTTTTGCCAAAGTTGTTCCGTTACCGGGTAAAGCAATACCAAGAGCTTCACATAAACAGTTCATTGAGTTTGCTGTAAAAAGTCCGGAACATGAACCGCAGGTGGGACATGCCTGTTCTTCTAATTCCTTGAGTTCATTTTCTGAAATAGTTCCCTGATTAAATTTTCCAACACCTTCAAAAATATTATCGAGACCAAGTGCGTTACCTTTACTATCTTTTCCTGCTGCCATTGCTCCACCGCTTACAAAAATAGTAGGAATGTCACAGCGGGTTGCTCCCATAAGCATTCCAGGGATAATTTTGTCGCAGTTTGGAATACAAACAAGACCATCAAATTGATGTGCTTTTACAACGGTTTCAACAGAATCTGCAATTATTTCCCGAGAGGGAAGAGAAAAGAGCATTCCCGAATGCCCCATTGCAATACCGTCATCAACACCTATACAGTTAAATTCAAAGGGAACTCCGCCAGCTTCTCTGATTGCATCCTTCACAATCTTGGCAAAGCTGTTGAGGTGAACATGTCCGGGAACTATATCAATATAAGAGTTTGCTACAGCAATAAAGGGTTTATCAAAATCTTCTTCTGTTAAACCACACGCTCTCAGAAGTCCTCTGTGAGGAGCCTTATCAAAGCCTTTTTTAATTATGTCACTTTTCATTTTGCCTCCGCTTATTTTCATATAAAAGGGTAAATTATACCTTAGGGAAAGCTAATCTCTCGCCTCTTCATTCTCCTGAGAAATAGAGATAAGAATCAATTAATTCTTGAGACCATTGATGGAATAAGCTTTGAACGGATTTTCAACTGAACAACGACTTCACCAAGAGGTGAAGGTGCTGTTCAGTTGACCTCGGAAGAAACGGATGCCTCAAAGCCGTTTCTGAGAATGAGTTCAAAGCTTGTCCCATCAATTATCAGATTCTACCTCTATTTTTCAGTATTGCCGAGTGCCGAAGATAGCTGTTCCGACCCGTACCATCGTTGAACCTTCTTCTATTGCTATTTCATAATCACCGGACATTCCCATAGATATTTCAGGTGCTTCAATGCCCGCTTTATTCATTACATTTGAAACGTCCTTTAATTCTTTAAAGTACGGTCTGGTTTTCTCAATATCTTCTAACCAGGGAGCCATCCCCATTACTCCCTTGAGATTGAGATTCTTTAATGCCATAATTTTTTTTGCTTCTTGAAGAGCATTTTCTGCCTCAAACCCGTGCTTTACCTCTTCACGGGAAATATTGAGTTGCATAAGAATATTAAATGATGTATTGTTTTTTTCTGCCTGATTATTTAAGGCTTCGGCGAGAGCAAGAGTATCCACTGAATGAATTAAACAAAACTTATTAATAATATATTTAATTTTATTTTTCTGAAGGGTGCCGATAAAATGCCAGTTAACTGCTTCTTGTATTTCCTCTACCTTTTGTATCGCTTCCTGAACCCTGTTTTCTCCAAAATCCGTAATGCCTGCTTTAATTCCCTGATATATGCTTTCGTTGGGATGCCGTTTACTGATTGCAATAATTTTTACGCTCTCAGGACTTCCACCTCTTCGTTCTGCTGCTTCCTTAACCTTTAACTGAACACGTTTATAGTTCTCTGCTACTGACATAAGGAAATAATCAGATCTCAATGTCAAAGTTTTCAATAACAGTATTTGCCAGAAGAGCGGATCACATTTTTTCCACCTTTTCCTTTGCCTTACCTTTATCAGTTTCAGAGGTTTCTACTTCAATATATTTGCCGATTCTCACCTTCTCAACATCATCAAAGCCTAAAGACTGCAATGATTTTTTTACTGCATCCCCTTGTGGGTCAAGTACTCCATTTTTTAATGTAATAATTACTTTTGCTTTCATGATTTTTCTTTTGAATTAATATTTAATTTTACTTTTTTCTCTTCACTTAACACTCTTTACTCATTACTCTGAAAAATAGAGATAGAATCTGAAAATTGATGGGACAAACTTTGAACTCATTCTCAGAAAAG
>JADGAW010000238.1 GCA_015231815.1 Nitrospinota bacterium | reverse complement strand
AGAATAGGGAGGAATCTCCTGTAAACGAGAATCAATCAGGGGAGCACCAACGGTAAAGTGATACATATCCTGAAACCGGTTGTTTTCTAGTCCCAGAAGATTATGAAAAACATCGTCAAGGTAACACCCGATACCCGTTCCACGAAAACCTGCCGCCTCCGCCTCAAGATAAAGCACTTGACCAATTGCCCCGGCTTCCCAAAAAAGTCGTCGGTAATTCCAACTTCCCTCTTCGAGAATGTTATTAAATTCTGCAAGCATTCCAAGGCTGAAAGCACTATCAGAGGCAATATCCTGACCTCCCGAAATCATGCGGGCAGTGCTTTTAAAATCACCCTGCTTCAGTAAATAGAAGGGAAATTCATCAGGAAGATTAATTTGTTGCTTCCAGATAAACTCTTTCCCCATTGCTTTCTTGAGTTCCTTAAGAAGTTCCGGTCTTCGTATAAAAGCGTACAAGCCTGATTCCAACCCTTCAACCCTGTGTACGAAAAGAAACAAATTAATTCTCGGTTTTAAATATAAAGTTGACCAGGGGGAAAGATGTTTTCTTGGTAAAGTCATATCGAGAATACGGGTGAAGTCACAAAGTTTTAAAATTGTTTTTCCGTCAAAAGCCTGAGCACTTCGTCGTTTTTTAATAATATTTGATGCACTGTCCTCACATGATGTCGGCAGAAAGTGAGAAAAATCATCTCCCCTCCATCTTTCTTCCTTTGTGACAGGTTTTTCTGTTGATTTTTCCGCCTCCTCAATAACAGTCCATTCATGAGCATGGAACTGACTTAAAACGTTTGCCTTTCCCTGCCATGAACCTTTATTAATATTGCTGAGAATTTCTTTACTGGAAACTTTTGACTTTTTATTGCTGCAGGAAATTGCAAGAAGAAGGTCAGGAGATTCTCTCTCAGCATCTCCGTAATCATCTGAACGGTCTATGCCAAGGAATGAAGTAATTGCTTTGTCTCCGACTTCAGGCAAAACCTCTGCCTGCCAACCGAGCATTTGACACGCATAGGAAAAGGATGCTACAGCATGACCAATGTCAAGCTGACAATATCGGTATGCCCGTTCTCCATATTTCCATGCTTCTCTCCAGTGAATTGAAGTAAGACCAACAAGAAAAAATTCTTGGGGAAACTTTGCCGTAATTATAGAAGCTCGTTTTTCCAGATGATGATGATAACTGTTGTAATGATAAATACCACCTTCTAAATCTCTCATATCACCTGTAATGAGATAGCCTTCAGTAGGATGAAGATTTCCACTTGAAGGATTACACCGTAATGCCCATTTGGAATCACCAAATTGTTTCCAAACTGCGAGACCGAGAGCATGTTCAAATAAAATTCCAATTCCTTCCTGAATACATGAACAGGGTGAAACAGAACCAGAAGCAAACAGAGAACTATAGTCTGGTAAATGAATGGTCTTCTGAAAAGGAAGCTTGATTTTTTCGGTATCATCGTAACGTCTAAATGCTTCCGGCTGTGATTCCCAGTCAAGATACCCAGGACTTAAAGCATAAGCATGAGGATGATGCTTTGTTCTGTTATGGTAATGAATAATTTTCTCTATATCCGACATTGTTTTCTTTTAGCGTTTGTGCCTATTTTATCCGATTGAGTTTATGACGTTGTTGCATGCAACAAATAAAAAATATTCGAACACAAGGGTATGATAAACTCATAAAACTTTTCTTAATTGACATAAAGGAGGGAAAGTAATGAAACCACATTATCGCAGAAATATGCTACACAAGACTTTAATACAAGCTGCAGTTGCAATAACAGTTCTTGGTATATCAGCAATGGGAATAATTGCTTCTGCAGAGACAACAACAACCTCTACAGGTCAATATTCTATTGTTGATACAAACCAGTCTCTCTGTTACAACTCTACATCAGGAAGCTCCACAACATGCTCAGGTGCCGGATATGATGCGGATTACAGTGGTAACACACCGAGTTATACAGCCGGAACAAATACGGTAACTGACAATATTACCGGACTTATGTGGACTCAAAGTTCTGATATTGATGGAAGCGGAACGGTTGATTACAGCGATAAAAAATATCAAAGTGATGCAATAAGTTACTGTTCAAATCTGACATTTGGAGGCTATTCAGATTGGCGACTTCCCAGTATCAAAGAAAGCTACTCACTCATACTTTTTACGGGAAAAGATGCAAGTGGATTTTCCGGAAGTGACACAAGTGTTCTTACTCCCTTTATTGACAGCAGTTTTGACTGGGCCTTTGGCGACACTACTTCAGCTGCTGGCATAGCTGCGGGTGACAGAATTATTGACGCTCAATATGCCTCTTCTACATCCTATGTCTCAACGACAATGAACGGCAATGCCACAATGTTTGGAGTAAACTTCGTTGATGGCAGAATTAAAGGATATCCAAGTTCCCTGAAAAAGTTTTATGTCAGGTGTGTGAGGGGCAATACATCCTACGGTTTAAACAATTTCACTGATAACAATGATGAAACCATTTCTGATTCGGCAACAAATTTAATGTGGCAAAAGAATGATACCAGTTCAACGGATTGGGACAATGCCGTTTCAATATGCGAGGCAGCAATCACAGCAAACTATACTGATTGGAAATTACCCAATGCTAAAGAGTTACAAAGTATTGTAGATTATTCCCGTTCCCCGGATACTTCCAGTAATGCTGCAATTAATTCTGTCTTTAATTCGACCTCGTTTACCAATGAACAAGGTGTAACGGATTGGGGATATTATTGGACTTCAACTACTCATGCTGATGGTGGTTCCAGTGGTACAGAAGATAGTGGCAAGAATGCTGTCTATGTTTCTTTTGGCAGAGCATTGGGCTATTTCCAGTCCAGTGTTATGGATGTTCATGGAGCCGGTGCTCAAAGAAGTAACGGAAAAGTTGATATATCAACGGGCAATAGCTCTTTAAACCTTGGCAACGGAACATTTTATTACAAGGGACCACAGGGGGATATTCTAAGACTGAACAACTATGTGCGATGCGTAAGACAAAATAGCTCCACATCCACCGCACCCTCTGCTCCAACGAATTACTCTGCCACCGCCAGCGGAAGTTCGGTTGCTACGAGTTGGACAGCAGCAACAGGAGCTTCAGGTTATAAAGTTTATTATGGAACAACTTCAGGAACCTACCTCAACGCATCGACAGGAGTTGATTTAGGAAACAGGACATCCTATACCTTTAGCAATATTCCAGCCGGGACTTACTATTTGGCTTTAAAAGCATATGGTAGCTCAGGAACATTAAGTGATTACTCTAGTGAAGTAACGGTAACGGTTAGTGGAACAACTCTTTCTGCTCCAACCAATTACACCGCCACCGTTAGTGGAAGTTCTGTTGCGACAAGTTGGACTGCGGTAGCAGGGGCTTCTGGTTATAAAGTGTATTACGGAACAACTTCCGGGTCCTACCTTAACGCATCTACTGGAGCTAATCTGGGAAACAGAACATCTTTTACTTTTAACTCTGTTCCTGCTGGAACATATTATGTCGCTTTAAAAGCCTATGATAGTTCAGGAAATTTAAGCAGTTATTCAAACGAAGTAACAGTAACTGTTCCATAAAACCCGTAGATAATGGTATTCCAATAACCTTACCCCCTTACCCGTTCACAACTCTTTGAGTTTTAGTGGCACTGAATTTCGATAAACAAGAAGCCATGAAGCTGAGATATATGTATCGCATAAAAAGCACCCTTTTACTTTACCCCTGTCAGAGTAAACTAGTCGATCCTGAAAAACTCGTTTTTCAGGAACAAACCATTCTCATTTCTTTTATAACCCTCATTCTTTTGCTAC
>JADGAW010000237.1 GCA_015231815.1 Nitrospinota bacterium | reverse complement strand
GTTTATGAAATGATTTATTTTCTTATTGAACAACATTTGATTCTCAGCATGACGGCTCAACGAAGAAATATTTATGACAAGGATACTCTGGATCAGTTCCTAAAATATATTCCTTCTCAAGAACATCTTGATTTGCTTTATTTACTTACCTACGCCGATATGTCGGCTGTTACCTTTGGCTTTTTGAATTCGTGGAAGCTCAATCTTCTGAATGAACTCTATAAAATAGCCTCTGAAGCATTGCAACAACCACACAGACCCTCTGAAGCAGAAGATTATCATAGAGCTCTTGAAGAATTGCAAATGAAGGTTTTTGTCTTTATTGATGAAGAAAACATTGATTTTCTCTCCAAAGATTATGTTACGAGGTTTTTATATGGAATGCCCCTCAGTTATTTAAAATACGCTACCTGCCAGAAAGTAATAAATGATACCCAGCTATTGATGGATCTCAGTGATAAGGCAGTTACTGTCTCTGTTCTCAATGAGGAAGATAAACCTTACTCTGAAATTACTATTTGTTCCCGGAATATACGAGGATTATTCAGTATGCTTACCTCAGTATTTATTGCCAATGGAATTAATATTAATGGTGCGAGTATTGTCTCAAGTTCCAAAGATTGGGTTATTGATACCTTACATGTTGATACGATTAAAAAAGGGGCTCAACTTTCTACAAAACTAAAGAACAAAATCATTGAAGATGTAACTGGAATTATTGAAGGAAAAATTACTCGGTTTGAGCTGTTTAAAAACAGGAGGAAATATATAAAAATAAAGAATTTTGAAAACGTTAAATCTCCAACAAAAATTGATATAGATAATATTACCTCCGACAAATTTACGATTGTTGAAATTATTATTGAAGACAGACCCGGAGTTCTTTTTGTTCTTACAAACGTACTATATGAGATGGGTTTGGATATTAACTCCTGTTATCTTGCACTTGAGGCAAACCGTGCTATTGACACTTTCTATATAACCAGAGATGGTCAAAAGGTTGAGGAGAGTGATTTTGAATCAAAATTACGATCAAAGCTTGCTTCCCTTAAAGATGAGGATTTTAAATAATGGAAGAAATAGCGATAGATGTGGGGAATAGCTACACAAAGGTATCCGATAAAACAGATTCTTTTTCATCCATTTCCAATAATGAATTAGAGACATTTTTTCATCATGCAGATATTTTCGATACATGGAAGGGAAAGAAAGTGTTTATTGCTTCTGTTGTTCCATCACTAACCCCATTTTTTAAGGAACGGATAAAACCCATTACCAATGAACTTCCTTATATTATTGGTTTAAAAGATTTTAATTGTTTGAATATTGAGGTGGAAACTGCTGCAACAATAGGGGTTGACCGTCTTATTAACGCAGTAGCCGTTACGAAGAATTATAAAAAAGACGCCTTAATTATTGATGTCGGAACTGCAACAACAATTGATGTGGTTACTGCTGATGGCACATTTAAAGGAGGACTTATTTTTCCCGGTTTTGAAACATTTCGCAGTTCACTTTTTGCTAACACAGAGCAACTGAGTTTTGTAAAGGAAAAGTTGGAGCTGGAAAAGAGTTTACCCGAGCAATATATTGGGAAAAATAGCTATGATGCCATAAAATCAGGTGTGTATGGCGGTTATTGTGCAATGATTAAAGGTCTTACAGAGAAGGTTAAAGGTGAAATAGACAATAGTGTAACAGTCATTGCAACAGGAGGGGGAGTAAAACATATTGATATTTCCTCACTTGTCGATATCGTTGATTTATCTTTATCCATAAAGGGCATAAGGGCTCTTGCTCAATCTCTATGAGTATATGCCTTATCAAGAATTCAGTCGGTAATCTGGGAATTATGGTAAATAAAAGTAACATTTTTTTTTGGTAGAGTTGTTGCAAAACTTGGTTTCTAAGGAGATAAACCGAAAACAGTTTATTTAAAGGGATTTTTGATAAAATAACTGAACTCTCAAACTAATCATCAGGATATGATACTCACATCATTCAAGCGTACCCTCATCTCCACCTTCTTTTTTGTTATTTCCTTGCTTGTTTCCTTACCTGTTTCAGCAAAAGAAGGCAATCTGTTAATTGTCTTTGACGCATCAGGAAGCATGTGGGGAAAAATTGGCGGGATTATTAAAATGGAGCTTGCAACAGTCTCCCTTAATTCGGCGTTACAAAATATAAAAGGCGAACCCAATGTGGGACTTATCGCATTTGGGCATAACAGGCAAAAAGATTGTAGTGACATTGAGTTTATTTCTCCTTTGAAAAAATTGGATAAAAACTTTTTAATACAAAAGGTAAAAGGGCTTGTTCCGAGGGGGAAAACTCCTCTTACATCAGCAATCAGAATGTCGCTGGCTGAAATTCAGGCAAAGGGTGAAGAAGCAACTGTTTTGATAATTTCTGATGGAAAAGACACCTGTCATGAAGATCCCTGTTTGATAGCAAAACAGCTTAAATCTGAAAGCAGAGTAAATTTCAAAATTGATGTTATTGGAATGGTAAGTAGAAGTAATGGAGGAGTTAATAGTAAAAGCGATAGCGAAGAAAGTTATGACCAGCTTAAGTGCATTACAGAAGTTACCGGGGGGAAATTTTATTCGGTAAATAATGCCGGAGAATTTAGTCTGGCTCTTACTGAATCCATGGGAGGAGAAACAACAGTGAATAAAGAGCAGGTTATTGATGATATGGAAGAGTACAAATTCTCCACGGATGTTCTTGATGATGAGTATAGAATTGTTAATTTAACCTCAGAAAAGAAAACAAGTAAGAAGATTCTTCCAGGAATGAACGTACTCTCTGCCGGTTTTATTGATAAAGGAATTCCTCAGATAGGAACTGTTGTGCAGGGAAATACAGAAAGAAAAAACCTTTATATTCATGACCGTGTTACGGTTAAATTAACAAAAAAAGCAAAACTAGGCGAAAGGTTAATTCTTTATGAAATAGCGAAAGAAGATGTTGAGGATCCAATAACAGGTAATGAACTAGGGAACCTGTATGAAGTTAATGCTGTAATTGAAATAACAAAACCATATAAAGACAATTATTATTTTGCAAAAATGATTGAACTCTTTGATGTCGCTTTAGTTGGTTCACCTATTATGGAGTATAAGGAATATGAAACTCCCACAAAGTTCCCTTTCTTAAAAAAACCCCATAGAGGTATGAGTAATGCTGTGATTGTTGCCTCACACCAAAAGCATATTTTTTCTGGTAAAGGAGATTTTGTTCATATCAATAAGGGATCAGCCGACAAATTATTTCTCGGTGATGACTTCGAGATATATCCTGGCGGAAACTCTTCCGTTAAGATTGATGCAAGTGAAACTATTATCGGAACAGCGTGGAAAAGCATTTCAGAAAATAACGAGGATCAAATTACGCCTGAGCAACAAGGGGTTCTGACTATTGTCGGGATGCGAGAACATACTGCGGTTGGGCTTATAACAAAATGTGAGAAAAAAATCATCACTGTTGGGGATACCATAAAACTCATTAACGATTAAGGAGCTTTTTCAATGCTACTTTTTGATACCTTTTTAACTGCCATTGTTTACCTTGTTGTTTTTTTCATTTTGTTTCTTGTGGGAAAAATAACCTTTGCCCGCTTTAACTACGGCTTTGACCTCAATAAAGAACTTGTGGAACATGACAACCCCTGCGTTGCCCTTATGTTAGGGGGATATCTTATTGGCATGATGCTCATTATGAAAGGGGTAATCAGTGGTCCATCTCTTGGTTTAATGGAGGATGTAATCAACCAGATTGTTTATGGCTTCATTGGTCTTTTATTATTAAATCTGTCGCAAATTATTAATGATAAGTTTATCCTCAATGAATTCAAAATACTTGATGAAATC
>JADGAW010000236.1 GCA_015231815.1 Nitrospinota bacterium | reverse complement strand
AGAAGGACTATCAGACCTGAGTGGAAAAATAGAAAAACTCACATCGATTCTCTTTGATACAGAAGACAAGATGAATACCCTTGGAGAAAAAATGAAAATCCTCAATACAACTGAGGAAAAACTCAACGAACTGCAACTGCTTTTTGAAGATGTCAACGTCAAACTCAAAGGACTACAGAAAGAAAATGAATCAATTGATAAGGCAAGTGACCAAATTGCCGAACTGAGGTTCCTCATGGGTGAAGTTGAAAGAAAAATGCAATATTATTCTGGCTTAACTGACAAAGATAGTAATGAAAATGAAGGGAACGAAAACGAATGAGCGACAAAATTATAGGAATTATTGGGGGAAGTGGCCTGTACAAAATGGCTGCATTGAAAAACATCGAAGAGCTTGATATTGACACCCCGTTTGGAAAACCATCAGATAAACTCGTTTTAGGTGAAATCAATGGACAAAAGGTTGTTTTTATTCCACGACACGCTGTCGGACATAAAATACTCCCTTCAGAAATTAATTATCGGGCAAATATTTATGCCCTGAAGATGCTTAAGGTTGAAACAATTCTTTCTGTAAGTGCTGTAGGTAGTATGAAGAAGGAAATTGAACCAGGTCATATCGTTATTCCCCACCAGTTTTATGACCATACCAAGGGCAGAAAATCCACCTTTTTCGGTGATGGTATTGTTGCTCATGTTCCCTGTGCTGAACCTATTTGTCTCGAGTTGGCAGCAAAGGTTAATGAAGCAGCAAAAAGAGCTGGTGCAACAGTGCATTACGGAGGTACTTACATTAATATGGAAGGTCCTCAGTTTTCGACAAAGGCTGAATCCAATATCTATCGTCAGTGGGGGGTAGATGTTATCGGAATGACCAACGCCACAGAGGCAAAACTTGCTAAGGAAGCAGAAATCTGCTACTGCACAATTGCTCTTTCAACCGACTATGATTGCTGGCATGAGGAAGAGGAATCGGTAACTCTGGACGCAATTCTGGAAATTATCCACAACAATGTAACCATGGCGCAGGCTATTATTATTGAGGTCTTGAAGGATATTAACTACAAAAAGAACTGTGGTTGCGGCTCAATTGTCGAATATAGCATTGTTACCGATAAAAGCACAATTCCAGAAAAAACAAAAGAAAACCTGAAGGAAATTATTGGAAAATATTTGTGAAGAGTGGATAGTGAGAAGTAAGTAGTGAAAAGTGATTTAAGTACTTTGTCCAATTACATCGAAAGAAACCCCAAAATAAAATCCAGAAAAAAATGAATATTGAAAAATCAAAAGAACTTTTTTTAGTAGCTGAAAAAGTTATTCCAGGTGGGGTAAATTCTCCCGTAAGAGCATTTAAATCCGTTGGTTGCTCTCCACTGTTTATCAAGGAGTCAAAAGGCTCAAAAATTATTGATGTTGACGGTAACGAATATATTGATTATGTTGGTTCATGGGGGCCGATGATTGTTGGAAATGCTCACCCAAAGGTTCAGGAAAGGGTAATAAAAGCCTTGGAAAAGGGAAGTAGCTTTGGTGCTCCAACAGAAATGGAAATTGAGTTAGCGCAGAAAATAATCGATATTGTACCCTCTGTTGAAATGGTAAGAATGGTAAACTCCGGAACTGAAGCAACGATGAGTGCAATCAGACTTGCACGTGGCGTTACCGGCAGAGATAAAATTATTAAATTTAATGGATGCTATCATGGTCATGCAGACTATTTGCTTGCTTCAGCAGGATCAGGTCTTGCCACCCTGTCTATTCCAGGAACTCCTGGTGTTACAGCTAAGAATGTTTCCGACACCCTGATAGCCGAACTCAATAATAGGGAGAGTGTTGAGGCTCTTTTTAATCAACACGGAAAGGATATTGCCGCACTTATTATTGAACCTGTAGTGGGAAATGCTGGTTGTATTCCACCTGTTGATGGATTTTTGGAGTTTCTTCGTGAAATAACGGAAAAGAATGGCACAATCTTTATTTTCGATGAAGTTATGACTGGTTTTCGTGTTTCTCAGGGAGGAGCACAAACCTATTACAATATTAAACCAGATTTAAGCTGCTTTGGAAAGGTCATTGGCGGAGGACTTCCCGTCGGTGCTTATGGAGGAAAGAAAGAAATCATGGAAAATATTGCTCCTGTTGGCAATGTATATCAAGCAGGAACATTATCAGGTAATCCTTTAGCTATGGCTGCTGGAATTGCCACTTTGGAAATTTTGGCGGAAGAGGGAGCTTATACAAAACTCGAGGAGAATTCAAAAAAACTCTGTGAAGGAGTTTTGAAGCAATTTAACAATGCAGGGTATAATTTCACGGGAACAAGGGTTGGCTCTATGTTTTCAGTCTTTTTTACTGAAGAAAAGGTAACAGACTTTACCTCAGCGTTAACCTCAGATACCAAAAAGTTCTCCCGTTATTTCCAGAATATGTTGGAAAATAAGGTTTATATTGCTCCATCACAGTTTGAAGCAGGTTTTCTCTCACTTGCTCATAGTGATGAAGATATTGAGAAAACAATAGAGGCGGTAAGCAACTCATTAAAAGGAATTTAAAATGTTTGAAATACCAATAAATCCTGATAATAAAAAAGAAGTTGCGAAACTTCTTCAGACAATAGAAACCTTGCAGGAGTCTATTGGAGAGCTCAACGATTATCTGACAGATTTAAAGATTTTTTTATTGAACTATGAACAGGAACCTGCAATGTTTCAGGATATACAAAAAAGTAACGAATCTGAGTTTTTTAAATTATTGCCTCCAATTTCAGAGGATGAAATGAAAAACCTGAATATTGAAGACCTGTTATCTAAACTCATAAAAAAGAAAACAAAAGAGTAGTAAAAAGTCTGCACAAAAGCTTTTTGGAGATGGCATATTGATTGCTCATGTCATAAAAATGACGTTTTCAAAAAGAAAGGAGCAGGCAATGCACATTAAAGAACTATATTCAATGAAAGAGAAAGAAGCTCCCTCAATTAAACCTGTTAAAGCATTAATTATTGGGTTATTTGTTTTTATTGCTATTGTCTTCATCAATCTCATCAGTAACGGAAACTTAAGTGAAGTTGCTGAAATGCAACAACGTCTGGAGTATATGGACAATAAAATTGATGGTCTAAGGAATGAAAATAAACAGCTAAAACGCAAAATCCTCTCCATTGAAAAAGATGACTTCATGGTAGAAAAAGTTGCTCGGGAGGAGCTTGGACTTGTTAAAGATGATGAAGTTGTGTACAAAACATATGACAGTCAATAACAACCAGTAATGTATGCAAGGGTATAATTGCTCATCACCCTTTAGAGAAAATCAATGAGCGACCACGAACTATTCAATAAAAACCTTTCTTTTTTTTCTCCAGCATTTCGGGAAAAACTTTTAGCCTTTTCAAACGCTTCTCATTACGACTTTTCCGTAGAAACTTCCAAAAACAATTACCCTGTTCCCAAATACAGGAATAAATACCTCCACAGTAAATATGACCCCCTTATAGAAGCTCAACGATTTAGTGAACAAACCACGGGAAATTATTCTCAACTGGTGATTTTTGGCTTTGCATTTGGCTATCATGTTGAAGAACTCTTAAATAAATTTCCAACAGCTAAAATAGTTGTCATCGAATTTACTCCCGTACTTTTTGTTGAAGCTTTAAAAAGAAGGGACTTTTCAAAACTTCTTAAAACAGGAAGGGTAGAGTTTATTGTAGAGGAAGAACTTAATTCTTTTCTTGAGCAATTTAAAGCTTTGGATAACCAGATAAAAAATGAGTCCGGATGTCATGTTGTTATCTATCCTCCTTCAATGGATAGTGTTTCGGTAGAGTTTAAAAAGGTCATCGATGCCCTGCAACTTATTGAAATGGGAAGAAGACAGCCGAGGGT
>JADGAW010000235.1 GCA_015231815.1 Nitrospinota bacterium | reverse complement strand
GAAAACTATACTTTAATTTAAGCTAAACCATTGTTTTTAAACAAATATCGCTAAAAAAAGTGCCGAACTTGGGTTAATTCTCAGATGAGAGTAATGGACTTTGGGGCTGGTACCGGACTTATTAGCTCTCATGTGGCTCCACACGTTAAAAATATTGTTGCCGTGGATATATCCGAATCGATGTTGCAGAATCTTGCAGACAAACCAGAGCTAAAAGGAAAGGTTGAAATTGTGTGTCAGGATATTTTAGAGACACCAATGGGGGAAACATTTAACATGATTATGACCGCTATGGCTCTGCATCATGTTGAGGATACTTCCAAGCTTATACAAAGGTTTTCCGAGCATTTAGCAAGTGGTGGTTTAATTGCTTTGGCTGACCTTGACAAAGAGGATGGCAGCTTTCATCCAAAAGGAACTGAAGGGGTTTTTCATGCAGGCTTTGACAGAAATGAATTGCAGGTTTTATTAGAAAAACATGGATTTACTGACATTCATTTTTTTACTGCTCATAGAGTTCAAAAGGAAGAAAAGAATTACCCGGTATTTCTCGTCACTGCCACCAAAACTTGATTTTCCTCAGTCCAGATATTGAGAAACATAATTTTTACCTTCTTTATACAAAATGAGAATTTAAGGTTGGAATATCAAAATTTCCTGAAATTAGCTCAACAGGAATGCCCTTTCGACAGAGCTTCTGAACTCATCAATTGACCAATGATTGCTCACCTGAACTCGTTTAAGAATATGGGGGTTTGTTTTGGAATCATTTGTTCCGTAGAGGGAGGAACATGCGTAACGATAGCCGCTTTTTTTTACGATATCAACATCCCTTTGAAGGAAATCTTTTCTCACTCCATTAGGGTATGAAAACAGGTTCACTTCTTTTTGTACTATCTTTTCCAGTTCTTTTTTAGAACCGCCTATTTCCGCAATTGCCTGTTCATCATCAATACCGCTTAAAATAGTATGTTCACGAGTGTGGGAACCAAAGCTGATTTTATTTTTAAGCATTTCATGTATATCTTCCCTGTTCAGGTAAAGTTCCTTCATCTCCTCCTTTAATTTACCGTATCGGGCAAAAATCTTTTCTATGGTTTTATTTGCCTCATGACTTTCTAACTTCTTATATTTTTTTAAAACGGTGTCATAAACGGTTCTTCTTTCTTCTAAACTATTAAGGGTGTAATTTCCCAGTTCTTCCAACATGACCTCTTTGCGCTCATTGTTGAAAATAAGCAGTTCCAGAATATCCCACCAAAAATAATCGCCCATGTTGTCAATTATTGATGTGGTGATGAAAACTGTTGCAGGAATATTTCTTTGTTGAAGTGCCGGAAGTGCATAAGTATAGAGATCCCTGTAACCATCATCAAAAGTAATGATGACCTGTTTTTTGTTGTTTTTCAGATGATTGTATTCTTCCAGAGAAATAATTGGGTAATTCTCTTGAAGAAAATCAAGCTGCTTTTCAAAATTATTCTTGGTTATAAAAAGTCTTTCAAGTCCTCCTTGAAAATTGTCATCAACTACCCGGTGGTATAAAAGTATGAGGGTTTTATCTTCTTTTATTGGGGCAAAGAAATTCCTCAGCCAGAATAACGATCTGTTTCTAGGACTATCAATGCAATAGTAATGAAGGTTTCGTTTAATGAATTGATTTTCAAACATGAGTACATTTTAGATAAAAAATAAAGACCTCTCTCATCATAACGAAAAAACATTTTTTAATTATAATGAAATTCAGTGTAAAAATTTCTAAATGAGCTGTTTATTTACCCTGTTCTGATAAAAAATGAGTTTGTATAAAAAGGCGGATGATTTAATTCCATGGTGTGCAGCACCGTTTATATTGTTTAATATTGGGCTGTTATTTTATTTTGCTCTCTATCGATATATAAATGTTGATGAATTTGAGCATTTGTATTCAGCCTGGAATGTTTATCGAGGTGAAATTCCCTTTAAAGATTTTTTCGAACACCACAACCTTCTTTTTATGTACCTCCTTGCTCCTCTTTTTTCTTATGTGGAAGAGGGGACAGCAATCATTATTGTGTCTCGGCTTTTTATGCTCCTTTTTACTCTGGGAACTCTTTATTTGGTTTTTTTGTTTGCGGAAAAAATGTACAACTCATCCGTTGCATGGATTAGTTGCTTGTCTCTGACAAGCATTTCCATTTATGTCGATTCCTGTATGGAGGTTCGCCCGGATATTCCGGAAACGTTTTTTGGTGTTGCCTCTTTTTACCTTTTGTATAAATGGACAGAAAAGCCTCGTCCAATAATGTTGGTTTTTTCTGGCGTACTATTTTTTATTTCCTTTTTATTTCTGCAAAAGGCACTCTTTTTCTTTCCAGCACTTTTAGCATTAATCATTATTTACGTATGGGAAAAGCCTTTTATGGAAAAGGTGAAGGCTCTCGCTTATTTTTTTTCAGGAATGCTTCCATTGTTGGTTTTGCTGGGTATTTATTTGTTATATTTTGATGTTGTAAAAGAATATTTTGCCTTGAATTTTCTTTTAAATCTTGTACTTCTTGGTACTGTTGAACAATCTGCGACCTTAGAATTCCCCTTCTATGACACGGTTTTTTTGCAAAATACTCTTGTATGGACTTTTGGCTTACTGGGAATCGTGAGTATATTTTTTCAGGAAGGGAGAAAAAGGTTTTTTTTAATCGTACCGTTTTTACTCTTAGCTTTTTTTATTCTGTTTTCTCAAAGACCCTACCGGCAATATTACATGATGCTTTTTCCTTTTTTGGTTATTGCAGCTTCCGGTTTACTAACTCCATTAATAAAGCTGTTTATTGAAGGGAAAAAACCTGTCGTTACAATATCCCTGATTTCTGCTTGTTTTGTTGTGCTTTCTGGTCAGCCGGTTTACAGTAATTTAACCAACAACCTGAAATATGATAATACCTTTGCTCTTAAAAAAACTCAGTTTATTTTGGATAATACAGGAGAAAAAGATACGGTTTTTCTTAAACGCAGACGTTGGAACATCTACCGGAAAAACATCAGGGAATCGTGGTTTAAGAAAAAGGATTTACCCCCAATTCTTTCTTCCCTTGGGATGAAATATGATGAAATGAACGATACCACTAAGATTATTTCATTTCTGCCTAAGGTCGTACACAGAAGAGAAATAAACCCAAGACTCAGGGGAAAACTCATTAACGTTTATGGCTACACTGAATACCCATATTATGATTTTTTACTTTTTAATGAAGACAACTTTTTAAGAATGTACGCAAATATAAAATAGCTGCAAAGCTTTTTACTTAAAAGTAAGTTGTTTAAGCTTTTTAGTGTATCTGTTGTCCGGATAATTTGCAGTTAGTTTCTCCAAAATCCTTCTAACCCTTTTATCGTACAGCTCTGCTTTTTGCATGTTTTCAGCAGCTTTTTTTTCAGCAACCTCAATGTCGGTTTTCATCTCTGGCGAGTTTTTCCACCGGGTAGAAAAATGCGTGTATGCATCATGCTTTCGTTTGTGCTTTTTCATCATTTTCAGGTAACTTTCGGCAATTAAATAAAGTGTCTCTGGGGCAAACTCGTTATTTTTAAACTGAGTTTCTGCTTTCCTAAAGACTTCTTCTGCCTTATTTTCATCAGATAAATGAAATAAGTAGATATTTCCCATAAAGATTAAGGATTTCATGTCAAACTGAGAAATGGGGGAATGAGTAATTACTGATTCAAATTCCCGTAATGCATCTTTATACGCCTCTTTCTTACTATATTGAGTTCCAAGATGAAACAGTATTTTGTCAGAGAGTTCTGTTTTATTATGCTTTTTTGCAATCCGTTTCAGTTCCTGAACCGACAGAAGAAAAAGTGGGTCGTCTTTTCCGGCACTGTTTCCTGCAAGAAAGTTTGAAAACTTCAC
>JADGAW010000234.1 GCA_015231815.1 Nitrospinota bacterium | reverse complement strand
TAAATTTCCTTGTCCTGTTCCGTATGTGGTCTTGCTGTGTGAAAGGTAACAGGGACTTTCCCGTTTCGTATTCCTGAATCATAAAGATATGTACCTTTGTAGTCCTTGAACTCCCCTCCACGCATTAACCCTTCTCCCGAATTGAGTTTTGGTAAGTCATCAAAAACTTCCTTGATTGATAAATCCTTGGGTGTCCATTTCTCCGGAGAAGGAAAGAATCCGGTTTTCTTTCCTCTTTTCCCAACAAGAATTACCCGTTTTCTTTTTTGGGGAACCCCATATTCATTTGCGCAAAGAACTTCATATTCAACTTCATAGCCAATACTCTTAAATAAGGTAACCATCAGAACCAGATAACTGTTTCCGTTAGGTGTTTTAGCTGAAAGCAGTCCGACTACATTCTCGAAGAGAAAATACTGGGGATTATATCTCTTAAGGAACTCAGCGTATTGGATATAGAGGTAATTCCTCTCATCCCCGACCATCCGGTTTTTATCCCTTGACCGACCTACCAGAGAATACGCCTGACAAGGCGGACCTCCGATAAGAAGGTCAAGTTTTCTGTTGCCCAGCAATGAATCAATGCGATGAAATATTTCTGTGTTTTGCTCTTTACTTATGACTCCGTTAATGACTGAATCGGCAATATGTTTTGGTGTAAGTGAATAGAGGTCGTTCCTGGATATTTTCCCATTTAAGTAATCAAGGTATTTATTGATTTGTCCGTTATTTTTTAACCAGTGATATGTTGCTCTGGTTCTTATGGTAAAACATGCCGCCTGATCAGTTTCGACATGGGCAATCGGTTCAAAATCGGCCCTGATACAAGACTCTGAGAGTGCTGAACTCCCGGCAAAGACATCGAGAAAGGTAAGTTTACTCATTGGTTGATTTCGTTATTTTCCAGAAACAAATAGCCAGAAATTGGATTATTGATTAATAGAAAAACCAAAAAACATTTTGCGATTGATTGCATATTAGTTGAAAAGAGTGAAGAAGAGAGTAATCGCATCATTTGTTCGTTACACTTAAATAATAATGCAGGATTATAGAGGAACCTTTGTTTTTTTTGCAAATCCTAGCCTTTTTTCGCTCAACTCTGATGCACACTATCTCATTCTTTGAAAATGGTAATGGTAAAACGCTGCATAAAGTTTGAGGTGGTTCTCACCGTTGTTTTAATTGACGAAGGACGTATCTTTTTCAAACCTCGTTGATATAATTAGATACACTTTCTTCAAAAATTAACAGGTAAAGGTAAAAACCATGAAATATTTTATTCTTCTTGCCGATGGCATGATTGACCATCCCCTCCCCGGTTTAGACGGAAAAACTCCCATGATGGTGGGAAAAACTCCTGCAATGGACAAACTGGTTAAAGAATCAGAACTTGGCATAATTCATACAACCCCGAAAGGATATGGACCGGGAAGTGATGTCTGCAACCTTTCAATCCTTGGCTATAACCCAAATGAATGTTATAGCGGCAGGTCTCCTCTGGAAGCAGCATCAATGAAAGTTGATTTAAAACCTGATGAAACTGCATTCAGGTGTAACCTTGTAACCTTAAGTCCCGGTGAGGATGATATTTTCATGCAAGACTATTCAGCAGGACATATTTCAACTGAAGAGGCAACAGAGCTTATTAATTCCTTACAGGAACAGCTTGGCGATGAAAAAGTACACTTTTATCCTGGTATTTCCTATCGACATTTACTGGTAATTAAGGATGCTGATGAAGGGCTAAGCCTCGTTCCCCCCCACGATATTTCAGGTCAGGGGATAAGAAAATATGTAAAAACAGACAAAAATCATGAGTTCCTGAATGCTTTAATGAACAGTTGTCAAATGATACTCAGCAATCACCCTGTAAACGCTAAACGTTTAAGTGAAGGTAAGCACCCTGCAAATTCTCCCTGGTTTTGGGGTCAGGGAAAAGCTCCTTCCATGCAAACCCTTGAGGAAAAATATGGCATATCAGGTGCCATGATTTCAGCAGTGGATTTATTAAAAGGTATCGGTGTCTATGCAGGAATGGATGTTGTTGAAGTAGAAGGTGCAACCGGATATATTGATACCAATTATGCGGGAAAAGTTGAAGCTTCCCTGAACAGCATAAAGGAAAAAGACCTTGTTTTCGTCCATCTGGAAGGTGCTGACGAAACAGGGCATGAAGGAAATGTTGAAGGAAAAATAAAGTCGGTTGAGAACTTTGACCAATTAATTGTCGCACCTATTGTAGAAGAAATGAATAAAAGAGGCGATGATTATAAAATTATGATTGTCAGCGACCACGCAACACCCTTAGAATTAAAAACTCACACCGATGAACCACTACCTTTTATGATTTGGAGCAGCAACAATAAAAAAGCAGCACCGGTGGAAAGGTTTAATGAAGATGTAAGAACCATTAAAGGAATACCTGTTTATGAAGAAGGCTATAAACTCATGAACCATTTCCTTGGACGTAGTTAATCCCCTTCATTCATGAGATAGTAAAAATTTACGTTCTGAAACCACAAAAATTCCAATGGAAAGCGAAAAAAAAAGACAAACATTACAAACTCTTCTTACCCGAAATGTTTTTGTCATCATTCTTTTTTTTATTGTTGTTCTTTCCGTTACTCTTCCTAACCTCCTCAACACCTTTAGCTTAACAATAATTAAAAAGGAAGCGAGAATAAAAGCTGAAATTCTTAAAGCAAGTTTAATTGCCGTTATGCAAAGCTCCAATGGAAAGCAAAAAGAGGTGCGGAAAATAGCCGACTTATACAAAGGAAACGAAAGTTTTGAATTTAGAATTATCAGAAGCAAATATGTCGCACACCAGTTTGGGAACAGAAAAGGCGAAGAACCACAAAACCAGGATGAAAGAGATGTTCTTCAGGGAAAAGTAGAAAACCATGCAAGTATTGATGGAGATACCTATCATTTTGTCTTCCCCTTTATTTCTGATGAACGATGCCAGACATGTCACCTTGATTTAAATAATAATCCTGTAGCTTTAGGAACAATACTTGGTGTTTCAAATATAACCTTTGATTTAACAAAACAACATAAAGAAGCAAAAAAATATATTTTAATTAATCTGGGAATTATTATTCTCACCTTAGTTTGTTTTGCAATCATCCTTTACATAATTTTTAATAATAAATTTTTAAAACCAATGCGCATGATTTCCAGCAGCATTAGAGATATCGGTAAAGGGAAAATATTAAATCTACCAGAAGTTGATACCGTAGAGCTTGATATCGTTGTAGAACAGGTAAAAACCGTTTCAGATAAGGTTTTTGAAAAGAAAAGAAGACAGGAAGAACGGCTCAAAGATGTAAAAAAACATCTTGAGTTTGAAAGAAAAAAGCTTGAAGAAATTGGCGAATTTGCGTTCAGTAAAGTAAAAGCACTGGGAATTGAAGATGAAGGTGAAATATCTGATGTTATTCAAAAATTAAGATCTGCTTTTGAAGAAGTAGAAAGTAAACAGGCAATGCTGGATGTTTTTACCCACGTCAGAAAAGAATATAAAGAAATTGTCATCGGAAATGCCGTTGATGAAGTTCATCAGATTTCACTTTACTTAACCGAGCCAATGTCAGAATCCTTTGGAGAAATTAAGGTAAGCTCAGTTGAACTCGCTTTAGTTGAGGCAATTGAAAATGCAATGATTCACGGAAACCTTGAAATACCATCTTCAATCAAGGAGGAATCTTTCGATGCCTTTAATAAAGCAGTGGAGGAAAAGAAAAAACAGGAACCTTTTGCCAGCAAAAAGGTAAGAATTACATCGGAATATGACCAAAAACAAGTTACTTATACTATTTCCGATGACGGCTCCGGCTTTAACTGGAAAAAACATATTGAAGGCATGAACGAAGACAATTACCTCCCCCATGGTCGAGGACTTTTAATCA
>JADGAW010000233.1 GCA_015231815.1 Nitrospinota bacterium | reverse complement strand
ATCCAAATGGTTTAAGTCGTATTTCGATAACATTACCCCTTGAGTCTTATTAAGCATTATGGTTGATTTTGCAGACCAATAAGGCACACGATTGGTTTGCGGTTTTGATTTGTCAAAGTGAAAGAAAATAAATGGGGAATTCCCTTTAAAGAAGGTTTTTCTAACATGAGAAAAATTAAAAACTTCATTGGTAGAAATATTTTTAAATAGTTCATTTCTAAAGCTTTGAGAAGTAGTGTTGTGTTTAAATAAAACCCCTGCAGAAACCAGCAATCCTGCTTTGCCTCCATCACGAAGAAAACTCAACGCTCTCCAAAGAAAGGCTTGCGATGGTTCTTTGTCACCAATAGGCAAATTGTTCTTTTTACACCAGTCCAACATTGCCTTCTGACGACCTTTTGCTTCGTTATCAAAGTTCTTCTTATTATCACCTCCCCAAGGAGGGTTTCCGACAATAATATCAACAGAACCTGAACCAAAACGTTCTTTCCAGTCAGGGTTATTTTCTATTGCTTCAACATCAAATGCGTTGAGCGCAAGAATGGAATGGTAATGGTTTGGAGTCGAGACCTCTGACGCAACAAGGTTCGGGAGTTTATTCCCCAGCTTTATTTGCTCTTCAATTGAAGGTGGATCCAGATAGTGAAGAATAGAAAGATTTAGACTAAATGCAGTAATGTTGGCAGCTTCAGGATTGACTTCGATTCCAGAAATTTGATTCATTATAATTCCCTTTAATTCGTCAAACGTAAGGGAGCTTTTCTTTTTGCCCCATTGATAACGGACAATCCTTCTAAAGGCTTCCACGAGGAATATCCCAGAACCACAGGCGCAATCTAAAATCCGTGGATTGTCCTTGAGAACATCTTTTGTTAAAACTCGTGATGTCACAAACTCCGCCAAAACAGGAGGAGTGTAATACGCTCCATCCTGACGGGCTTTGCTTGTTTTTTCGTCATCAGTTACCGAAGAATGATAGAAGTCCTCATATATTGAACTGATTAAGTCAAGCGGAACAATGTCAAACTTGTAGGAAAAGAAAAAAAGGCTTTTCTCAACCCCAGCATCTCCATACATTAAGTCCTGAACCAAACGCAAATGCGCTTGTTCAACTGTCGCTTCCTCTTCGTCAATGTTAGGAAACATGTCCCCATTAAAATCTTCTGAAAGCATTCTAAACAGGGCATAGGTAAAATCTTTGTTTTCAAGAATTCGAGAATAGAGATTTTCATTTCCGGAGCAATCAAACCCGACCCGATTTATTTGACTTTCCAATAAGCTTACCCATTCTGGCTTTTGTCGAGCAACTTTAAGAAAATATTCTTGTGTCACTATTTTCCTGTCTTCGAGATAACGAATGAAAATAGACCGCCCAATCAATGCATGGGCAAAACGAACCTTACTCCCTGAGAGCCCACTCTGAACAAGTTCCCGTCGAATATATTTTAAGTCCCTAATAAGCGATTTATCAGCCCTGTTCTTTAGGTTACCAAAACGTTTGTCTCCAAAAAGTTGTCCGGATTCGATATTGTAGCGATGGTATTTCTGCAATGTCTCTGTTACCTTTGCAAGATCTTTTAATACTTCAAGGTGCTTAACTTCAGTCTTATTTTTCTCTTTGAAATCATTGGCAGGTTTTTGATCCAGATCATAAACGGTTAATTCCCCTGGAGAGGCGAGAAAAAGCAGTCTAGGCCTAGCCATACACCAGATTTGATTGAAAATTTTGATCTTTTCTGCATGACTTTCGCCGCATTTTGCAAAAACCACAACGGGATTATCTTCAACAAAAAAGATTCTCTCAGCACCTGCTCTTTTTCCGGCTGAAAGCCATTCTCCCCTATTAAGCCAATCAGTCTCACTAACAGAAATGGTAGGGACATTCGTTGCAGAAAGCAGATTGCCGCTCTTGAAATCAAGTTGATCATAAACGGCATTAAGGAAGTTCATTTATTGTTCTAATTAAAAGGATTAACGGTGAGTGGTTTAAATTTTAATTGATTAGTCATTTTTTTGCTTAACTTTATTGATTCTCAACTCTTTTCAGCAGCAGTGTGTCACTGTAACTTATTCCTTGATTACCCATGTTTCCGCTAATCGTTTCAATAATATCTGTATCGTGAGATTACCACTCAAGTTCTAATTTCTAAAGTTTTATCGTAATTTCAAAAAATAAAAAATAAAGTCACATTTTTTTTTTGACCACGTCCTATACATGAAAACAAAAAATGCTCTTTTATATATATCAGAATTTGTTGAAACATTTTGACGAACATACTTTTAAAGCGCAGAACTTGTTTATAGACAACAACAATATTTATTTATCGTTTTACAATTTTTATTAAAATAATTTTTAAAGAAAGGAGGTAAAAATAATGGCTTATCCAACATCAGTAAACAACCAAATCACTGACTCGGTAACTCAAGCTAACGTAAAGGTTCTCGGTGATGCTCCGGCAATGGCTATGGGTAGTTTGTATCAAGCTACCAATCAGGCATTGGGTAACGCAGCTCATAACGTGACTGTAGCAATTCAGCAGACAAATGTAACTGCTCAGGCTGCCACAACAATGGGTGTTGCTGTTCTCTATTCACTTGATACTGCATCAGCAGGTGTAGCAACTAAGGAAGTTTTGGGAGCATAAGCTCATAAAACATAATTTTAATATTTATAAAGGAGAGAATCGATGGCATTTCCAACTTCAGTAAACAACCAAATTACAGACTCAGTAACTCAAGCAAACGTAAAGGTACTTGGAGACGCTCCTGCTATGGCAATGGGCAGTTTGTTTCAAGCAACCAATCAGGCATTAGGTAACGCAGCTCATAACACTACAGTAGCTCAGCAGCAAACAAATGTAACTGCTCAGGCAGCAACAACAATGGGGGTAGCAATTTTGTATTCTCTGGATACTGCATCTGCCGGTGTTGCTACAAAAGAAGTTTTGGGAGCATAAGATTAAACGTTTTTTAAATTTAAGAATGAAAGGAGTGTAAATAATGGCTTTTCCAACATCAGTAAATGATCAAATTACCGATTCAGTTACTCAAGCTAATGTTAAGGTTCTTGGTGATGCTCCGGCAATAGCTATGGGAAACCTTTACCAGGCAACAAATCAAGCTTTAGGTAATTCAGCTCATAATGCAACAACTGCAATTCAGCAGACAAACGTAACCGCACAGGCTGCTACAACAATGGGGGTAGCAATGCTTTATTCCCTTGATACTGCCTCAGCTGGAGTTGCAACGAAAGAAGTTTTAGCATCTAAGGTTAAAGGGCTTTGACATTAAAGGAATGGTAAATAGATTTATAAAACTCTTGAAACAAAGGTAACAGCTAAAAGAAACGAAACGTTAATGTTTAACATTTCAGAAAAATATGTTTTTTTAATGAAACCACAAGAAACGTACTAGTAAAGGAGATTTACATGGCATTTCCAACAACAGTAAATGATCAGATTACCGATTCAGTTACACAGGCTAACACCAAAGTTCTTGGTGATTCACCAGCAGTAGCAACGGGAAATCTTATGATTGCTACCAGTCAGGCACTGGCTAATGCAGCTCATAATGCAACCAGCAATCAACAGTTAGCTGCATCAACACAGCAGGCTTCTTCAACTATGGGTGTTTCAACATTGTATAGTATTGATACAGCTTCCACTGCTAAAGGAACCTCAAGTATTTATGGAACATAAAAACTTATTTAATAATATTTAAAATTAAGGAGAAAAATCATGGCATTTCCAACAACAGTAAATAGTCAAATAACTGACTCAGTAACTCAGGCAAACGTAAAGGTTCTCGGTGATGCACCTGCGGTATCAACAGGTAACCTTATGATAGCTACCAGTCAGGCACTGGCTAATGCAGCTCATAATGCAACCAGCAATCAACAGTTAGCTGCATCAACACAGCAGGC
>JADGAW010000232.1 GCA_015231815.1 Nitrospinota bacterium | reverse complement strand
TCATTTATACATTTAATAATAACCTTAAAAATATTTTAGAAGGAGGTGATTTTTTCATGGCAGTAGTTATTCGATTACAAAGAGGCGGTAGAAACAAAAAACCTGTTTACAGAATTGTTGTTGCAGATCAGAGGTTTCCTCGTGACGGAAGATACCTTGAAATTGTTGGAACATACAACCCTGGTGCTGCAGGCGAGCAAGTTGAATTAAAAACCGACAGAGTTGAGGACTGGGTTAAAAATGGAGCTCAGCTTTCCAAAACCGTTGATGGACTTTACAAGAACTTCAAAAAAGGTGTTGCGGCTTAAGCGATTACGATGGTTGACTTAAACAACTATTATCTTATCGGTGAAATAGTAAGGCCGCATAGCCTTCTTGGAGGGGTAAAGGTAAAACCCTATGCGGAATTTCCCGATATTAAAGGTATAAAAAAACTTCTCATACATTTTCCTCATAGCAAGGAAAATAGTGAGAAAAAAGTTGTTAAATTGCAGCAATATCAAAACCATTTCCTTTTCTTTTTTGAGGACGTTAACCACCGTGACGAGGCTGAAAAGTTGAGAAATGGACGGCTTTACGTTCACGAAGATGAAATGAAGAAGCTGGATAAAGGAAATGGCTATTATTTCCGTGACCTTGAACGATGTACGGTGTTTGATGAAGATAATGTTTGCATGGGAAAAGTAACATCAATTATGGAAACCGGGGCTCACGAAATATTGGAAATAAAAGATGAAAAGGGAAACGAAAATTTAATTCCCTTTATTGATGAATTTCTTATTAACGTTGATATAGCAGCAAAAAAAATTATTGTAAAAAATCTTGAAATACTTGAATAGTACAAAATAAAATCCCTTGCTGACTTTTCATATCCTAACGATTTTTCCTGAAATATTTTCCTCTCCTTTGGAGCACTCAATTATTAAAAAGGCAATCGACAAAGGACTTCTTACTTTTAACCTTGTTGATATCCGCAATTTTTCTGATGACAAGCACAAAAGTGTTGATGATGAGCCATACGGTGGTGGAGCCGGTATGGTAATGAAACCTGAGCCCATTGTTGCAGCGATAAGGAGTATTGAGTCGGAGTTCGGAACATGCCACAAGGTACTGTTATCACCAAGAGGTTCTCTCTTTAACAATACAAAAGCAATTGAACTCTCCAAAAACAGGAATATTATTCTCATCTGTGGAAGATACGAAGGAGTTGACGAACGGGTACATTTACATTATGTTGATTCCATAATTTCCATTGGCGACTATATTGTGACTGGCGGTGAAATTCCCGCCCTGGCAGTTATAGAAGCCGTGTCAAGGTTTGTTCCAGATGTTGTTGGAAAGGAAGAATCCGTAGAGCGCGATTCCTTTTCTTCAAATATGTTATGCTACCCGCAATATACAAGACCAAGAAACTTTGAAGAACATGACGTTCCTGAAGTTTTGCTGAACGGCAACCATAAACTCATTGAAGAATGGCGAAAAAAAGAAGCCTTAAAAACTACAAAAAAATATAGACCAGACTTGCTCAATGAATAAACTTTATATTGGACTTGTCCATTTCCCCATCTATAACAAACATCATGAAATTGTAAAAACATCGGTAACAACGATAGATGTTCATGATATTGCCAGAGCATCAAAAACCTTTGATGTAAGCAGGTTTTTTGTTATAACTCCTGTGGAGATACAACAAAACCTCGTAACAGAACTTATTCTCCACTGGAAGGATGGCTTTGGAGGAGAATATAACCCCATTAGGAAAAAAGCTCTTAAAATTGCAAAGGTCATTGATTCCATCGAGGACACTCTGGCAGAAATCGAAGGTGAAGAGGGAGAAAAACCAATAATTATTGCTACTTCAGCACAAAAAGACAACCTTGATAAAAGTAAAATCAAGCAAATTATTGAGGTTAAAAATGAGCTTCTGGGAAAAAAACCAACTCTTATTCTTTTCGGTACCGGCTGGGGACTTGCAGACGAAGTATTAAATATGTCCGATTATATTCTTGAACCAATTCGAGGAGATGCTCCTTTTAATCACCTTCCCGTGAGATCTGCGGTTTCCATCTACCTCGACCGTCTGATTTCTTAAATTGCGTTAAGACGGTTACGTTTTCAGCCTTTAATATTTTTCCACTCTTCTTCTTTAAACCCTACAACTCCAAGAGTTTCAGTAAGAAGAAAAGGACGCTTGATCAGTTTTCCATTAGAACTAAGAAGCTCAATTGCCTCATTTTCTGAAAGTTCTTTCATTCTTTTCGATAAATTCATTTCACGATAAACAACACCCGAAGTATTAAAAAGCTTTTTTATCTCTCCCTTTTGAAAGGCAAGCATTTTTTTAAGCTCTTCTTTACCTGGCGGGGTTTCAGTTATATCGATTTCAATAAAATCAATTCCCTTCGCTTTAAGGAACTTTAAAGCTTTTACACATGTGCTGCACTTTTTATATTGATAGACTTTTAATGACATAATTTTTCCTGAAAAAGAGTTGTGTTAGGGGGCTTGGTTGTTAAGGAAAAGAAAGGCCCACTTTACTACTCGGTAAGCTTGGCGGGGGGGCCAAGACTTTAAGGAGGGTATGAGTAGAAGGCTAGGCGGGGGAACCTAGTGTGAGCCATTCCTGAAAGTAATTATACCAAACAACCTCCCAAAAAAAACCAATTTGAAAGAAGTTATTATGTTTTTTACATGACTTATTTCCTCATCCCTTTCATATAAAGGGATGAGGGGAATGTAAAAAAAAAGTAAAAAAATATTTTTATGTCATGCCCATTTTTGCTTTTAATTCAGCAATTTTATCCCTACCTGCATCAACCTCAGTTGAACCAGATAAAAGGGCTTTATCTATCTCTGAATCAATGGAGGATTCCGCATCAATTAATCCGCCATAAGCTTCTGCAAGGGCTTCATCCTCTTCAACTTTATTTTTCATTCGTTCTAAAAGAGCAATAGTACTGGAGGAATCAACTGAACTGAGTTGCTTATTGAGCTTTTTTGTAGCTAAAGCAGTTCGTGACCTTGTTTTCAAAAGAACCAAATCATTCTCATAGCTTTTAATACTATTCTTGAGTTTATCAACACTGCCCTGAAGCTGAGTAAGCATTTTCTCGTGATTTTGCAGTTCGTGACTATTGGTCAAAGCCAGTTTTTGGAACTTTTCCTTTTCATTGATTGCTTCAATAGCAAGACGCTCCATTTGGTCCTTGTCACCACTTTCTCCTTTTTGGAGAAGCAACATTGCCTTTCTTTCATATTCAGCAGCTCTTGATTTATTGTTATCTGCATCCTTTTTAAGTCTAATAGCGTTAGCCTTAACTTCCGCTAATGACTGCATTGATTTTGTGAGATCTTTTTTTAAATCCCGTATAGCCTGTTCTGATAATTTTATTGGATCCTCTAGACTATCGAGAGCGTTATGTGCCTCAGCCTGACCCATTTTAAAAATTCTACTGAAAAAACCTGCCATCTTTTCCTCCTTATTTATAATTCAATAACTGATTTGCATTTTCGGCAAGTGCCAGAGTTAATGAGTTTATGGACGCATCCAACTCATTATGGTCTAAGCTCTCAAGCTGCAGAGTGTCCCGGTAAATAACTTTAGAACCACTTTCGTCAAGAACAAAAGCTCCATGAACCAAATTCCGGTTTATTTTTAACAAGGTTTCATAAAAAGATTCCTTATTATTGACCGGAGTACCCATTATGACCTGTTCAATTATCAGAATGGGCTCTTCACAGTCAATAACCATTCCTGTAATTCCGTTCTCCTCATCTTGAATTACCACTAATTCCTCTGCTTCATCCTCATGAGTGATTAAATAACCAGAAGAGTGAAGGTAATCCTTAACCTTTTCAAAATTCTCTTTCATTGTGCCTCCTTTAATATTTTTTGATAGCAAGATTGATAATAATATCATAAAAAAGTCTCATAT
>JADGAW010000231.1 GCA_015231815.1 Nitrospinota bacterium | reverse complement strand
CCTCTGAAGAGCATTCGGCGTATATGAATTGGGACTACCCTGAGGATAAAGAAAGAATTATGAAGGGGGTAATTCCTGGTGGAGAAAAGGTTATTGTCCTCGATGAAATACATAAATATAAGGAGTGGAGAAATACTCTCAAAGGACTTTACGACAAAAACAAATCAAAAACTTCCTTTCTTGTCACCGGTTCAGCACGCCTCGATTATTATAGAAGAGGAGGCGACTCGCTGGTCGGACGTTATTATTTTTACCGACTTCATCCATTGTCGCTTTATGAAATAGAGACATCTCCCTCATTAAGCAACCTTGAGCAATTGCTGGAATTTGGAGGGTTTCCGGAAATGTACCTTGGAAAAGACAAAAAGGAATGGAAAAGGTGGCAAAAAGAGCGAATTTCTGGGGTCGTTAAAGACGATCTGCTTTCGCTAGAACAGGTCAAAGAAGTCTCGCAAATAGAATTACTCGCTCACATGCTCATATCAAGAATTGGTTCCCTTCTTTCAATAAACTCATTACGGGAAGACCTCAAAGCCTCCCATGAAGCAGTTTCCCGATGGGTCTCAATATTGGAAAACGTTTATTACTGCTATCGTATTTCCCCTTTTGGTCTTGAAAAAATAAAAGCAATAAAAAAAGACCAAAAACTCTATTTGTGGGACTGGTCTCCCTGCGAAAATGAAGGAATAAGATTTGAAAATCTGGTGGCGAGCAACCTATTGAAATTTTGCCATTTCCATGAAGACACTCAAGGCGTAAAAATGGAGTTGCGTTTTATACGAGACAAGGAGAAAAGAGAAATAGACTTTGTGGTTATTAAAGACGACGAACCGCTTTTTGCTGTTGAATGCAAATCCGGTGATAGAAATCTCAGCAAACATATCCCCTACTTTGCCAAACGCACAAAAATACCTGTTTTTTATCAGACACATAAAGGAGAAAGCTGGAACATACTATCTGAGCATCGAGCGGAAATTATTCCCTTTACGAAGCTTTGCGCAGAAGTTTTAAAAGTTTGAGAATAATATTTCACCATAATAAAAGAGGTTGAAACATAAAAACCCCCGACAGGAAACCCGTCGGGGGTTGAGGTTGTAATGATTAAAGATTAACCAAGCATTGCTGCCATATCGCTTGTGGCATTGGATGTAATCTTGATATTAAAGTTCTGTACCAGAAAATTAGTAATATCATGGTTCAGAAACTGTGGAGCTCTTGGTCCAATGTAAATATTCTGAATGCCTAAACTTAAAAGGGCAAGAAGAATAATCACCGCTTTTTGCTCCATCCACATTAAAGCAATGGAAATAGGAAGGTCGTTAACAGCTATACCGGTAGCATTTGAAAGAGCAAGAGCAATTTCAACTGCACCGTTACTATCGTTACATTGTCCAAGGTCAAGGTATCTTGGGATATCAGTTCCTGGAATATTTCCAAAATCAATATCATTAAACCTGAACTTTCCACAACTTGAAGTAACAATGACACAATCCTGTGGAACTTTTTCTGCTAATTCCCTAAAGTAATCTCTTCCACTTGTTGGACTATCACATCCTGCAATGACAAAAAAGCGTTTGATTTTTCCTCCGTTAATTGCATCCAGAATTTGTGGAGCAAGGGAAAGAATTGTTTTATAGTGATGTCCTGTCGTTAATGTTTCATCAGAGTCAAAACCAGAAACATCCGGAGAGGAAAGTGCTTTATCAATTAAAGGCGCAAAATTATCATCTTTGACCATTTTAATTCCATCAACATTAACAATTTTATAGCCATAAATACGGTCAGCGTAATTTGATTCTTCATGCAATGGCACAATACAGTTTGTTGTTACAAGAATAGAACCGGGCCAATGATTAAAAAGTTCTGATTGGTCAAACCATGCTTTTCCGATATTCCCTTTTAAATGAGAATATTTCTTTAACTCAGGGTATCCATGAGCAGGAAGCATTTCGGAATGGGTATAAACATTTACGCCTTTTCCTTCAGTTTGTTCCAAGAGTTTTTTTAATGCATCGAGATTGTGTCCGCTGACAAGAATTGCTTTTCCTTCAGCTTTGTTCTGCGTAACGGTAACAGGTGTAGGAACACCAAGTTTACTGGTATGCGCCTCACTGAGGTTACCCATAACATCAACACCAGCTTTACCAAGTTTCATAAGCTGACCAATATGATCGTCAAAATTAAAATTTACGTTGGTAAGAGTAAAGTACATTGATTCCGCCATAACTGAATCAACGCTGCTGTTGTCAGCACCAAGCTCGTTACCATGTTCCCGATATGCCGAAAGACCTTTAACGCCAAAAACCATAAGATCCTGTAACCTCGCCATATTTTCGTCTTTTCCACAAACTCCCACTATTTGTTTTCCATTGCTTCCACAACCGTCTGGTGAAGACATCTCACACTGATAGCAAAACATACTCATAAGATAAAACCCTTTCAATAAAGTAAATAAGCCTTAATCCGCCACATACGAACTAAAAGCGACGATTTTAGCAAGGGGGTAATTGAGAAAAAATGACTTTTGTCAACCTTTTCATTTTTTTATTTTTTCCTTTATTAAATGGAGACTTAATACTCTCAATATAATGATGAATTCATGTTGTGAGCAATTAACGAAACCTTTCAGCTTAAAATTACCAAACGATTAAACTGAGAAATAGAGTTAAAAACCAATTAACTCTTGAGACCATTGACGGGACAAGCTTTGAAGGGATTTTCAACTGAACAGCTACTTCAACAAGAGGTGAAGGTGCTGTTCAGTTGACCTCGGAAGAAACGGCTGCCTCAAAGCCGTTTCTGAGAATGAGTTCAAAGTTTATCCTATCAATTATCAGATTCTATCTTCTATTTTTCAGTTAAATCTCTTTAATGATGGTTTTAGGGGAAGCGGTTAAAATAATCTTTAAAAAACAATTATTTTTTATCTCATCGTGAAAATACAGCAAAAAATTACCCGTTGGCAGTTGGTTTTTCGAGTTTTATCAGTCTTTATTGCGCTCTTTGCCATTGGACTTTATTTCCTTCCCCTTCCTTCCATTGGACAAAAGTTCCTCGAGGAAACTCTTAAGTCACAAGGAGTTCAAGGGATCGTTTTCACCGTTAAAGAACTTTCCGTAAACCACCTAAGTATCGAAGGAATCAAGATCACTGATGAGGCATCAATCCAAAATGTGAAAATTAACTATTCACCAGAAGCTCTTCTTGAAGGCAGGGTCAATTCAATTGAGATTATCAATCCGGTTATAAAAGCAGAAGTAAAAAAAGGTGTGCTAAATTCCCCCTTTCTTAATTCTCTACCAACAAACAGTACCAGTGAGAGTAATTCAGCAATTCCCCTTCTTCCCGTTGAAACAATTTCGATTAAAAATGCAACCCTCAACCTTACTGTTGATGAGAACATTTTCACTGTTTCTCTGGATGCAGAAGTTACTGGAAATTCAAAAGGACTTTCCGGTAAGCATACAGCACATATTCTTATGCTTGGGGAAAAGCCCTATTTCAATCAAATGAATATTTCGGGAGACTTTACTGTTAATCAGGAAATAATTGAGGCTACCGGAAAAATAAACGACAGCTTTAACAAGCTAGACCTCGCCTACAAGACGGTTCTTCATCACCAAACAGCTAAAGGAAATGTTAACTTTAGTATGAAACCACTGGAGTTTATTCCTGAAAGCTACCAACTAACCAATATTTCCCCACTTCTTATAAGTCCTGTGACGAACCTTAACGGAAAAGTCTGGGTAAAGGGTGCCATTGATTTTAGTAAGAATAGCATTGTGCCCAACATTGATGTTCATCTGGAGAATATTGGTTTTACGGCAAATGAAACTGAAATTAAAGGTATCAACACTAAGATTGTTATCAACAACCTCTCTCCAGTAACCAGCAATGGTGTTCAAAAAATCACCATCGGTTCTGTTTTACTCTCA
>JADGAW010000230.1 GCA_015231815.1 Nitrospinota bacterium | reverse complement strand
TTTGCAAAAGAAACAACGGTTCCTCTATAATACCGTCTTATTATCCAAGTTAAACGATAAACATGATGCGATTTATTTCTTCTTTTTCACTCTTTTCAACCAAAAAAGAACCCATCGCTCAAAATCCACTTTTTGATTTTCCTATTAATTAAAAGCACAACGGTGAAGGTCGCAAAAAGTCCATTGGATTTCTAAATCCTTCCACAAAAAACAAGGTTCCGCTTCGAGACTTCAAGGTAAAAAAATCAGAAAAAGTGGTTTCAATACCGACTCGTTTGCCTTGAAATGAAAAGACTCATGATTTTACTCAGTGAATGCTCACTTGGTCAGTGACGAATTTGATGCAAAACGGATTTACTCATGGTATGGTATTCCCGCTTTGGCGGCCGTAAGTTGAATCGCCTCGATATCAGCATCAGGGATTCTAAAGAAACTTTATGATGGAAGACTATTAGTTGACACTGTCTCTACAATGTCCTACAATTGTCGTATGAAAATATTTAAATGGAATGCTGAAAAAAATGAAATTCTTTTAAAGGAAAGAGGTGTTACATTTGAGGAAATAGTTCAAAAAATTGAATCAGGGGCAAAAGTAATTGAGACTAAACATCCCAATCAAAAGAAATACCCAAATCAAAATATTATGATCATTGATGTTAATGGATACGCATACATGGTTCCATATATTAAAAACAATGATGAATACTTTCTTAAAACAATAATTCCAAGCAGGAAAGCGACAAAAAAATATTTAGGAGAAAATGATGAGTAAACAAAAAAAGATAGTTTTAGACGATTATGAGAATGAAATTTTGGAAGCCTATGAAAACGGTCACTTAAAGCCCTCAAGAGAGCAAACTGACTTTAAAACAATAGCGAAAAACACCATGAAAAAAAATAAGAAGATTAATATCAGGATTTCAGAAAATGACCTCTCAGCTTTGCAACGAAGGGCGGCGCAGGAAGGCATACCCTACCAGACCCTTATTGGCAGCGTCCTTCACAAATTTGCCAGCGGTTATCTTAAAGAAGCGACTTAATGACTTAATAGAGACTATCAAATTGTATTCCGAAATTGTATCTTTGATTAAAAAGGTGGTGAGAAACTAACGACTAGAGAAAAAAATATATATTTTTTAATCTTCCTGGTTGTTAACTCAATAGAAGCAGAAGAAATAACCGACTATAAAACGACCACCTCCCTTTTATGGGCAGATAAAAGTCCCTCGAGCCCATTATCTTCTGAAACTCAGTAAGAAGCTAAATAATCTCCGAGTTTTTTAATTCCTGCCCTAAGGTTTTCCTTTGAATTAGCGTATGTGATACGAATATGGTCGTTTACTCCAAAGTCCAACCCCGGTGTTACCGCCACTCCGGTTTTTTGTAAAATATCCAAAGCAAATGCCATGGAATCATCTGTGTATCGTGAAACATCAATGAGGATGTAATAGGCTCCTTGAGGAGTGTAGGAAATATTTAAGCCGATTTCCTTTAGTGATTTTAGAGCAATATCCCGACGTTCCTTGTACTCCTGAACCATGTCCGGAATAAAACTCTTTTCATTCTTCAGAGCTGCAATACCAGCCCATTGAACAAATTCGTTGGCAGAAATATAAAAATTTTGCTGTATCTTCTGCATTGGTCTGATTGCATTTTCCGGCGCAATTAAATATCCTAAACGCCAACCGGTCATAGCATGAAGCTTGGAAAAGCCATTAATAATAAATGCTTCAGAGTTAAATTCAAGAACAGAATGGGAGACTTCATCGTAAACCAGTCCTTGATATATTTCATCTGAAATAATCGGGATATTTAATTCGGCTAGGTTTTCAAAAACTTCCTTCGATTGAATGGCTCCTGTAGGGTTTGATGGAGAATTTATAAGAAGAGCGGCGGTATGGTCATTTATTTTTTCCTTAATCTTTGGCAACTCATATTGATAGTTGTTCTTTTCTGAAATATCAAAAGTCATTGGTATTCCGTCAAGAAACCGAATGTAATTAGGGTAACATGCATAATAAGGTTTGGGAATAATAACCTCACGTTTATTTTCCAAAAGAAGGGAAAAAATAAGGAAAAGAGCATTTGATGTTCCTGACGTTACAATAATTCGCTCAGGAGAGATGGTTACTCCATAGCTTTGATAATAATTTTCTGCAATTGCTTCTCTTAGTTCAAGTAATCCCTGACTATGGGTATATTTTGTCTTATTGTCTTTAATAGCTTTAATTGCAGCGTTTTTTATTACTTCAGGAGTATCGTGGTTTGGTTCTCCAACCTCAAGATGAATAATATTCCTCCCTTCTTTTTCCAGTTCCTTTGCTTTTTCCAAAAGCTCCATGACATAAAAGGGGGTTATTTCCTGAGAACGTTGTGAAAACATCATAAATAGATTGAAAAGATAATTGAAATGAAACAGGTACTCCCTAAAGCTTATCCGAAAAGTCCCGTGGCTTTGTTCTTAATGCCAAGGTGCTCGTATGCGTTGTTGGTGGCAACTCTTCCCCGAGAGGTTCTTTGGAGGTAACCACATTGAATGAGGTAGGGTTCATACACATCCTCAATAACATCTTTTACCTCACCAATTGCTACAGCAAGAGTATCAACTCCCACTGGCCCTCCATCGAATTTCTCAATAATTGCTTTGAGAATCATTCTATCCATTTTATCCAAACCTTTGCTATCAACTTCCAGCATTTCCAGAGCGTGGTTTGCAATGGCGTTGTCGATAGTTCCTTCACCTTTTACCTCTGCAAAATCCCTTACCCTTCTTAAAAGGCGGTTGGCAATTCGAGGGGTTCCCCTTGACCTACGGGCAATTTCAGATGAACCGTTGTCGTTTATAGGAATGTTCAGTATTGAAGCACTTCTTTCCACAATAATTTTAAGATGCTCATGCTCATAATAATCGAGATGACAGGTAATGCCAAACCTGTCCCGTAAAGGTGAAGTTAACATTCCCGCCCGTGTTGTTGCTCCGACAATAGTAAAGGGAGGGAGGTCAATCTTTATGGTTTTTGCTCCGGCTCCTTCACCAATAATAATGTCCATTTGAAAGTCTTCCATTGCCGGGTAGAGAATTTCTTCAACAACATTACTTAAACGATGAATTTCGTCAATAAAAAGAACATCGCCTTTATCAAGTCCACTTAAAATAGCAGCAACATCACCTGCTTTTTCCAAAACCGGACCAGAGGTTGTTTTAATATTTACCCCCATTTCATTGGCAATAATGTATGAAAGGGTCGTTTTTCCCAACCCTGGAGGGCCGTGAAATAGAGTGTGATCCAAGGCCTCCCCTCTTTTCTTTGCGGCAGTAATAAATGTTCTCAGGTTGCTTTTTACTTTTTCCTGTCCGATATAATCATCCATGCTCAGAGGGCGAACAGAATTATCAGTTAAAGGATCTTCCGTAATTTCCGCTGTTTCAATTAAACGTTCATCTTCCATTCAAAACATCCTTTATTTGCATAAAAAGCTCAAATTCATTAATATATCTTCCTTTATTTCAGGGAATAATTTCCCATTGCAACTATCTTATTTCGCCATGGAACAATTAACCCACAATTATAACTTTATTTAAGGAGATTAAAATGCGTAAACTTGTCATATCGGGAATTTCTTTTTTCATTTTTACTTTGGGCTTTACTACCTATAGTTTAGCTAATCATAATGGTGACCCGAACTGTCCGATATCTGCAAAAGGAGGCTATGATAAAGATAAAATGTCTAAGGCGTTTAACCTTGATGATAAACAAAAAGAAGAAATGAGAGCTGTCTGGGCTGACCTTTCAAAAGAAAAAAATACGAATATGGCAAAAATGCAGAATGTTCATATTGATTTTCAAAATGCCCTGTCAAGTAATACTCCAGACTTTATTGCAATAAAGGCTTTATCGAAGAAAATGAATAAATTAAAAAGCTCAATGCACGATGATTACATTAAAGCTCT
>JADGAW010000022.1 GCA_015231815.1 Nitrospinota bacterium | reverse complement strand
CTGAATTAATTGAAGAAAATGCTTTCTTAAAAATTAAAGAAGAGATCGATAAAACTCTGTTGTTTAAAAAAATACTTATATTCAATGAAGCAAAATAAATATCTGCTCACTAAATGGATTTTAATAATAAAATATATCGCTTGGGTACATAACGAGAGAGCACAATAATGCTGACAAAAATACTTGTATTGGATGATAATCCTCAAAGAAAAAAAATAATTGAGGCTGCGATTGAACCTGAAAGCTATCTTATTGCATTTGCACGGGATGGAAAAGAGGGGGTAGTTAAGTTTGATGCCTTTAAACCAGACCTTCTTCTTGCCAATGAGGAGCTTAAAGACATAACTGGAATCAAAATTCTTAGGGATTTGAAAAAAACTGGTAAAATCATTGACAGCCAGTTTATACTTATGACAAAGCATGAGGAGGAGGAAGCTTCCTTTCCCGAAAAAATAAGTTTATTACAAAAACCTTTTAAAACAACAGATATTATTACTCTTCTGGAAGAAAAAAAGATGGCAAACAGTAGTCAGGATGATTTCGATAGGGTTGAAGCTGAAATGGATTTGGTGGTTGAAAGCCTTAAAAGAGACAATGAAGAACTTACTCAGGAAATGAAGTCAGAAAAGGTTCTTGATGATGACAGGGGTGATGTTGTTGATAAATCCTTTGAAGAACTAGATGCCTCTTCTGAAATTGAGGATGTTGAAGATTTCTATGAAGTTGATGACGAAGCCTTAGGTAATATTATTGATGAAAATGAAAACTTCTCAACGGAAATGCTTGGTGTTGAACCAGATAAAGTAAGAAGTGATGAAGAAAAACTGGATTTACTTGAAAAAGAGCTCTACTCTTCGGCTTCTTTTGATGAAGAAAAATCAGAACAAAAGAATATTGAGGAAGAGAGCAGTTCTTCAGTTGATGAGGAATCTCTTTCCGAAGATTCTTTTGAGGAGTTAAACGCTATAGAGAATGCAGAAGGTGATGAAAAGGTAACTGAAGAGACAGAAACATACCATGATGAAACAGAAGAAATAGAAGAAACGGGTGAAGGAGAAGATGCAGAAGAAACCGATGATACTGATGAAGCGGATGAAATAGAAGAAACTGAGCTGGATGTTGTTGAAACAGTAGAAATGGAAGATGAGGAATTGGAAGAAATAGCAGATGATTCAGATGATGAAGAGAAACTTTCTGATAATGCTTTTGAACATGAAAGTAGCGAGGTTGAATCTTCCAGTGATGACATCAATTCTTCTGAGTCAAATGATTTTATGGACAATAGTTTAGGGGATGATGCTAACGACGAATTGAATGATGCTGAGGAAATAGAGGAAACATCAAGAGAAGAGGTTGTTGAAGAAAAAATAGAAGAACCAAGTGACCCGGAAGGTTTTAATGAACAGGAACAAGCATCTATTGACGACGCACTTAATGAAGCACTTTTTGAAGCGAACGTCTTGGAAATTCATGAAGGCGAAACAGAGGGTGAAGCAACTGACGAGGATTTTTCAGAAGAGTTTAATCGTGAGGAGGTTGAACAATCAGAGGAACTTCTTGAATCAGAGGAGCTCGATGAGGCAGAAATATCTCAGGCTTTAGAAGCCGCTGATAAACTTGATGACCAACAGATTTATGTGGAGGATTCCCATGAACCTTCAGGAGAAGATGATGACCTTTCTTTTGGTGAAGTTCTTACTGAAGAAGATTTAGCCGAAAGTGATATTCCACAGGAGGAGCTTGATGAATCAGCAGTTGAAGAGCATTCCACAACGATTGCGAATGAAGAATCCCTTTTTGCCGGACATAAAATTGCTTCAGATGAATCCCTCGAAATGGTGGTTCGTCATGTGTCTCGTTCAGAAGTTGAAAAAATATTTAATGAATCAACGGACCAAATCTCTTCTATTATTGAAGAAAAAGTAAGAGAAATCGCTCCAGCAATTATTAGAAGCGTTATTCTCGAAGAAATAGAAAAGTTAAAAAAAGGTTAAGAGAAACTTGAGCATTATAGATTCAAAGAGATACAGCCCCTCAGATCTGGAAGAGCGCTTGTATGCCTTCTGGCTGGAAAATACCTTTTTTCATGCAGATGAAGAGAGTTCTTTTCCTCCTTATTCTATTGTCATCCCCCCCCCAAATGTTACGGGTTCCCTTCATATAGGACATGCCCTCAACAATACTCTTCAGGATATTCTTTGTCGATGGAAACGCAAAAAAGGGTTTGAAGTTCTTTGGATGCCTGGAACTGACCATGCCGGAATTGCAACGCAAAACGTTGTTGAAAAACAACTTATGACCCAAGGAATCAAGAGGCAGGAAGTAGGCAGGGAAGAATTTATCAATAAGGTTTGGAAGTGGAAGGAAGAGTCGGGAAACACCATTATTGGACAATTAAAACGTATTGGAGCTTCCTGCGATTGGAAACGGGAACGGTTTACCATGGATGAAGGTCTTTCAAAGTCGGTAAGAAAGGTTTTTGTTCAACTTTATAACGATGGCTTGATTTATAAAGGTGAATATCTCATTAGTTGGTGTCCACGCTGTCATACAGCCCTCTCAGACTTGGAAGTTGATCATGAAGAAATTGATGGAAACCTCTATTACATAAAATATCCTGTCGAGGATGGTTCTGAACTCATTGTTGCCACAACGAGACCTGAAACAATTCCTGGCGATACAGCCATTGCCGTTAATCCAAAGGATCCGGAGAAGAGCAAACTCATTGGAAAACATGTTTTGCTTCCACTGTTTGAAAAAAAAATAAAAATCATAGGCGATGAGCATGTTGATATGGATTTTGGAACGGGTGTTCTGAAAGTAACTCCGGCTCACGATCCCAACGATTTTGAAATTGGACAAAGGCACAAGCTGGAAAGCGTCAGTGTTATGGATTTGGATGGAAAAATGAACGAACATTCCGCTCAATATAAGGGAATGGACAGATTTGAATGTAAGAAAGCACTTATTAAAGATTTGGAAGAAGCCGGGCTTTTGGTTAAAGTGGAAAAAAGACCTCATGCTGTTGGACATTGTTACCGCTGTTCAACAATTATTGAGCCCCTGATGTCAGAGCAGTGGTACGTTAAAACAAAACCATTGGCAGAAAAGGCAATTGAGGTTGTTGAGAAGGACGAGATCATGTTTTATCCCGCCAGCCGCAAAAAACTCTACTTTGAGTGGATGAGAAATATCAATGATTGGTGTATTTCCCGCCAAATATGGTGGGGACATAGAATACCAGCCTGGTTGTGTGATGATTGCGGGAAATTTTCTGTAGCGGAAAATGACCCCGACAGCTGCGAACACTGCGGTAGTAATAATATTGAGCAGGAAACAGATGTTCTTGACACCTGGTTTTCATCAGCACTTTGGCCCTTCTCTACAATGGGATGGCCAGAGGAAACAAAAACCCTCGAAAAATTCTATCCAACTTCAGTTTTGGTAACCGCCTTTGATATCCTCTTTTTTTGGGTTGCCCGTATGATTATGATGGGACTTTATATCAGAAAGCAGATTCCCTTCAAAGAAGTCTATATTCATGCACTTGTTCTTGATGAAAAGGGCAAAAAAATGTCAAAGTCCAAGGGAAACGTTATTGACCCCCTTCTTATTATTGATGAATATGGGGCAGATGCAATGCGGTTTACTCTTGCAGCATTAACCGTACAGGGACGTGATATTAAGCTTTCCAAAGAAAGAATAGAAGGGTTTAGAAATTTTTGCAATAAACTCTGGAATGCTTCTCGGTTTGTTTTTATGAATATCGGTGATAACAAGACCATTGCAACAAAGGAAGAAATTAAAAAACTTAACCTCGGAATTGAAGATAAATGGATTCTCAGTCACCTGCAAAATGTAACATCAGAGATTAATAATAATTTAGCGGAATATAAATTTAGTGATGCAGCAATGTCGGTGTATCATTTTTTCTGGCACAGCTTCTGTGATTGGTATATTGAACTCATTAAGGAAAATCTTGCGCAGGACAAAAATCATCCTTCTGTTGAAGTAGTGAAATATGTTCTTAATGAATCCCTCGGACTTCTCCACCCTTTTATGCCTTACCTTACTGAGGAAATCTGGCAGCAATTTGACCAAAAGGGAGAGAAAAGTATCATGTGCACGGCTTTTCCTGAACGAGATGAAGAACTCTTTTTTGGTGAAATCCAAAAGGAAATGGACACCAGTATTGAGATTATTTCCAAAACGAGAACTGTAAGAGGAGAAAATAATGTTTCTCCAAAAAAAGAATTGAAAATGTGGCTTATAGTTACTGATGAAGAAAAAAGAAGTCAACTGGAACGACAAACCGATGTTGTTCAGAAGTTTTGTAAAGCGACGGAGTTAAGTCTTTATAAAGAGCAAAAGGAGTTGCCGGAAGGTGTTACCTCAACTTCATATACGGCAGCGGGAACGTTCTACGATATATTTATTGAAAAAGATGAAGGTTCTAAAGAGTCAGAAATCCTGCGATTGCAAAAGGAAAAGGCAAAGATTGAAAAGGAAATAGAGTTTCTGTCAAAGAAACTTTCCAACAAGAGCTTTGTCGATAAAGCTCCTCAGTCGGTTGTCGATAAAACCCAGCGTTCTCTTGAGGAACAACAGACCCTTCTTAAAAAGGTAAGTTCATACCTCGAACAATAGTTTTTGGTTAGCTTAGAAACTTTATCTGTCTTAAAGCTGAAAATATTTTTTGTATAAGGTATAAGATAAATTTATTTTCTTCTTTTTTTCTCAGATAACGGAATTACTCTCTCATCCCCCAGTTTTTTTCTTTTTAATAATTTTCATTGCTACCGATATACAGGATAATTCATGCTTACCTTTGCACGTTGAATGCCAAAAAAAACATTCAATGATAGAGAAAATTTATTTTCCCCATCATTCCTACAGAGTTCTTTTTTATGAGAAAAAAGTTTTTTTTTTATTCAAAATAAGACATATATAGTATATGATTGATGAATTATGTCAATATATAGTTTTTTTCTGTTTTTTCATATTTAATTAACGTGAGGGTAACATGGACAAAAATAAACACAATCAATATCAATCTATTTTTAAAAAGGAGGGACCGGAATTGAACAACGAAGGCGAAAAGAGTAATCAGGAAAATATTAAATTGGTTAGGTTTGAAGAAATAGATGGTTTTGAAAGTGATGACACTGAACTGAATGAAGTTGAAAATAATAACCGGAACTTTGATGAAAAAATATTTAGTGATTTAAAAGATATTGTTTCCTCCGTTAAAGAAAACTCGCCCAAAGAAGAAATGCCTCAACGAATCAGCAACGATTATCAATATCCGGAGCTTTCAGAAAACGCAATTAAGGTTTTGGAAAGAAGATATTTGAAAAAAGATACCAACGGTGACCTTATCGAAACACCTAACGAAATGTTTCACAGGGTTGCATACAACATTGCTCAGGGGGATTTGAGCTTTAATAAAAATGCTAATATTGATCAAACTTCCCGTGAGTTTTATCACATTATGAGAAGCCTTGAGTTTATGCCCAATTCTCCGACCTTAATGAATGCGGGAAAGCCTTTACAGCAATTATCAGCCTGCTTTGTGTTACCCGTTAATGATTCCATGGATGAGATTTTCGAAACAATAAAAGATACTGCAATTATTCATAAAAGTGGCGGTGGAACAGGTTTTAGTTTTAGCAGATTAAGACCAGGTAACTCACCGGTTGCATCAACAAATGGCGTTTCAAGCGGACCTATTTCCTTTATGAAAGTATTTGATTCAGCTACAGAAGCAATAAAACAGGGTGGTACGAGAAGAGGTGCCAATATGGGTATTTTACGTATTGACCATCCGGATATTATGGATTTTATTTCCTGTAAAGATGAAGATGGAAAAATTAATAATTTCAACATCTCTGTTGGTCTTACTGCTGAATTCATGAAAGCGTATGAAAAAGGGGAAGAATATGACATTGTTGACCCACATACGAAGCAGGTTGTTTGCCGTTATAACGCTCTTGATGTTTTTGATAAGGTGGTATATCAGGCATGGAAGAACGGTGAGCCTGGAGTTATTTTCCTTGACAGAATGAACGCAAATAATCCAACACCTCATATTGGAGAAATTGAAAGTACCAACCCTTGTGGAGAACAACCGCTATTACCGTATGAGTCCTGTAACCTCGGTTCAATAAATCTTGCTCGTATGCTTGATTCAGATAAAAGAATAAACTATGACAAGCTAAGGGAAGTTGTTCATACCAGTGTTCATTTTCTTGATAACGTTATAGAAATGAACAAATACCCCATTAAAAAGATCGAAGATTTAACGAAAGCTAACAGGAAAATCGGACTTGGTGTTATGGGCTTTGCAGATATGCTGATTGATATGAAAATCCCATACAACAGTGAAGAGGCAGTTGAAGTTGCAGAAGATGTTATGAGCTTTATTCATAAAGAGTCTCAAAGAGGATCGATCAAACTTGCTCAGGAAAGAGGAGTCTTTCCTAACTTTAGTGGTAGTATTTATGATACCCCCAACGGTTTACGGTTAAGGAACGCAACTTTAACGACAATTGCTCCAACAGGAACAATCAGCATTATTGCCAACACATCAAGTGGTATTGAACCAATTTTTGCTGTTTCTTATATCAGAAACGTCATGGATAACGATAAGCTAATTGAGGTTCATGAAGGCTTTGAAAAGGTTGCAAAGGAAATGGGCATTTATTCCAAGGAACTTATGGAAAAAATTGCAGATAAGGGTAACCTCAAAGGTATAGATGCTATTCCTGAAGAAATAAAGAAAATCTTCCCGACATCCCACGAAGTGTTACCCCATGAACATATCGGAATTCAGTCTGCATTCCAAAAATATACCGATAATGCCGTATCGAAAACAGTCAACTTTAGCAACAGTGCTACGGAAGATGATATTCGAACGGTTTATCTGGAAGCTTACAGAAGCGGATGTAAAGGAATTACCATTTATCGTGATGGCAGTCGGGATGGTCAGGTTCTAAGTACTGGAAAAAAAGAAAAAGCAGCAGAAGCCCAGCAAGAAACACTTCTTTCTCAGGAAATGAACCCTTCTGTGATTACTCCAAGACCACGTCCAAGAGTTACCATCGGGCAAACGCAACGTTTTCAAACAGGTTGTGGAAACCTCTACGTTACCATCAATGAATGTGGTGAGGGCAAACCTTTTGAACTCTTTACTCAAATGGGTAAATCCGGAGGATGTGCTGCATCGCAGTCGGAAGCCATTGGAAGGCTGGTTTCCCTCGCCTTTAGATGTAATATTGAGCCGGAAAAAATAGCCAAACAACTCTCAAGTATTAGCTGTCATAAACCTTCCTGGGATAATGGTTTGCAAATTCTTTCCTGCGCAGATGGTATTGCTAAGTCAATTCAACTCTATGCAAAGAGTAAAGAAAACCTCAAAAATGCTGGTTTGGACAATACAGCAGTAAAACCTCAAGACATGAATAGCAAGGAATTCAAAATGGAATTTGAAGAGGATTCCATCTATGCTTCGTTAACAGCATGTCCTGATTGCGGTTCTCATTCCCTTGAGCAAATAAACGGATGTGACCTTTGTCTTTCCTGCGGTTATTCTCATTGCTAAATTAAAATATTGAGGGGTGTTTAGTATTGCACTCCTCATTATTAAAACGTATCTTTGCTAGAAACTGACTGGTGTTTTGATTATTGCCGGTCTTAAAGAAAAATATCCCAGAATGAATTTGATGTCGGCAAGTATTGTTTAGAGTTCTTATAAGTATTCCAGTACGTTAAATTCAATAATCCCCTTCAGATTATCTCAATATTCCTGTGCTTGACTTATAACAATAAATACGTAAATATCCTCCTGTTTTTTAATCACAGCTCATAAAATAGCTTAAAAAATGTACATTTTGCTCTTTTTAGCTAAATCGAGACGATTAATTATGAGAATACTTTATTTTTGCTTTTATAATAGATACGTTATTAACCCTTGAGAATAATTATTGTGCGTGTACTCTTCTTACTTTTACTTTTTTCAGCCTTATCAAGTTGTGCAATTCTTACTATTGCGGCACCTATATTAGTTTCAGGTGTAGGGGCTGGAGCAAGTTATTCGCTCTTGAATATAGCTCATAAAACAATTACCTATGACCGGAACAATACCTATAAGGCAACAATCATTGCTTTGGAAAGAATTGGCTGTAAGGTTGGAAAAATTATCGATGATGAACATGTCAGGGTTGTTAAAGCAACCACTGATGAAAGAAATATCACCATTGAACTCGAAATTGTCACCAAGAACGCAACAAAGTTAACCGTTGATGTTGTGAGAGCAACGGTAATTAAAGATAAAGCTACTGCCGAAGAGATTATTCGACAGGTCGTTGAACTGCTTGACCATAAGACGTGGAAGGAATCTGAAGAGAAGGCTGCCTTAACGATTATGACGGAACCAGAGAATGCTAAAATCCGTATCCTCAATATTAAAGAACCATTCAGGCAGGGAATTCTTTTACAACCGGACAGCTACCACATAGAAGTTTCCAGTCCGGAATACAAAACGAAAGATTTCTGGATAGAGCTAAAAAAATCAGAAGATAAATTTCTTGAAGTTAAACTCAAAGAAGAAGCAGGATTTTTATTTTGAGGTGTAAAGCCTCATCAAAGCATTAACTATTGAGACAGCAATGGTGCTTCCACCTTTTCTTCCCTTAATGGAAAAATAAGGAATGTTCGTTTCCATTAACGCATCTTTTGATTCAGCAGCATCAACAAAACCAACGGGAACACCAATAATATAGTCGGGAGCCCACTTTTTCTCCTCAATAATCCTCAAGGCTTCCCGTAATGCAGTAGGAGCATTTCCAATGATCAATCCGCCAACGTTTTTATCTGATGATGCTTTTTCCATTGAAAGACTCGCCCGGGTTCTTCCTGTCTCCTTAGACAGTTTAATTATTTCTTCATCCTTGATGTAGCAGGTAGCTTTTATCCCTATTTTGTCAAGTAATGGCTTGCTTATACCGGAAAGAATCATGTTGGTATCTGTAACAATATCTCTTTTTTGTTTAAATGAGTTATGTACCGCTTCAAAGAATGTTTTGTTAAATCGAATGAGTTTTGCAAATTCAAAATCTGCTGATGTATGAATGATCCTTAAAACAACAGGAAGTTCAATGTCGTTGAAGCTGTGTTCTCCAAGTTCTTCTTTAATAATGCGGAAACTCTCTGTTTCTATTTCTTCTGGTTTAAGCTTTTTCATGGGATATTTCTTAAGTTCGTTAAAGGGAGAGATATTATAGCAAAGGGAGAAGTGCTCAATGCAGAAAAATAGTTTGTGGGCATTGTTATATAATTTACCTTTATTTACTATTACAATAACCCATGTTCAAAGGAAATAGACCTAAAAACCTTGGTGTAAAAGATGGACGCTTGGCTGAGTGTCCGGGTTCACCAAATTGTGTATGTAGTCAGGATACAAAGGAAAAGGAAACTATTGCGCCTCTTGTTTATACGGTCTCACTTGAGGAGGCTAAAAAGGTGTTAAAGGATGTTGTGGATCTTCAAACCTTATCAGAAATTATTGAAGAAAAAGATGACTACCTCTACGCAGAGTTTACCTCTTCATTGTTGGGTTTTGTTGATGATGTTGAGTTTTATTTTCCTCAGAACGAAAAGCTCATTCATGTGCGTTCTTCATCACGGTTGGGACATTACGATTTTGGGGCAAATCGTAAAAGAGTTGAGGCAATAAGAGCAGAATTCAGTCAAAGGGTTGGAGAGTTACAAAAAAATGTTTGAAAAAATACTTGATTTTGTAACAATCCTGCTTTCCATACTTATTATTGCTGCAATTATGCTGGAAATGACTGGCAATATTCCGCAGGAGCAGTATTACCTTTTTATATTCTTTGATCTTCTGGTTTGCGCTGTTTTCCAGTTTGAGTTTTTTTATTACCTTCGTAAAGCAGAGAACAAAAAAGAGTATTGGAAAAAAAACTGGATAATATTTGTCGCTTCAATTCCGGTTTATTATTTTCAGTCTCTCAGGTTTCTGTACGTTTTCAGGTTACTTAAATTAATAAAAATCGGACTTATTTCGGTAAGGGTATTTAGGAAGCTCAATAAGCTTTTTGCTAAGGGGAGTTTTATTTATGTTACTCTTTTTAGTTTTTTTGTTGTATTTCTGGGGGCTGGCATTATCTTTGTTCTTGAACGAAACAGTAATGATGGAATTAATAATATATGGGATGCTTTTTGGCTTGTTGTTGCAACCATGACCACTGTCGGGTATGGAGATATAACAGTAAAAACCTTTGAAGGGAAGATTTTTGCCGTTTTAATTATGATAATGGGAATAACGATTTTTTCTGTTATTACGGCACTGGTTTCCAGTTTTTTTGTTGAGGAAAGTGCTTCGACGAGAGAAATTGAAGAAAAACTTGATCGACTTGAGGAGTCAATAAGTGAACTGAAGACGTTAATTCAGGAAAATAAAAGGGTGGGAGATTAAGCTCTCAAATATTTAATCAAATTGAAGAACTATTTTTAATGCTCCCTTTGATTGTGCTAATTGAAAAGCATCCTTGAAGGTGTCAAAGGAAAAAGTTTTTTGAATTAACGGCTTGGGATTTATTTTTCTGTTTTCAAGCAGGTACAGGGCAGGAGCAAATCTTCCGCACCGGGAACCAACAAGGGTAATTTCATTAATTACCAACGGAGCAGGATTAAAATCAAGATTTTCTGAATAGGTGCTTTTTAAAACAATAATTCCCCGTGGTTTTACCAGATTTATTGCTGTTTTCCAACCAGAAGGAGAACCGGATGCCTCCACAACAATATCAAATCTGCGGTTAAGATTATCACCGAGGAAAGGTTTTGCTCCATTCTGAGCAGCAATGGAAAGCTTATTTGTATGTCTTCCCAGAATTGTTACATCTTTTGAAGTGAGAGATAAAGCGAGAGTAATTAAAATCCCCAGCTTTCCGTCTCCAATGACACAAATTGAATCGTTTTTACCTATATTTATTTGCTCATGAATTTCCAGAGCTGCCGCAAGAGGTTCAGTAAAGACAGCTTCTTCATCCGTTACATGTTCTTGAAGAGTGAAGAGATTTTTGTCGGGGAGAACAAGATATTCGGCAAAAGCTCCGCCATGTTTAAGAATTCCCAACACGGTTCTTTCAGGACAATGTCGTTCCATTTCTTTTTTACACCAATCGCACTTACCGCAACCAGCGTTTATTTCCCCTACCACTCTCTTGCCAATGAGTTTTTTATTATCGGACTCTTCAACAACCCCAACAAATTCATGTCCGGGAATACCGGAAAAATCCATGTATCCCTTTGTAAGCTCAATATCAGTGTTACAAATTCCGGCCATCGTTACTTTTACAAGCGATTCTCCACTCTTACGCAGTGGTTTTTCCACTTCCTCAAGCAAGAGTTTATTGTTTTCAAGAATTATGGCTTTCATCATTGTCTCGTAAATCTTGTCTAACCACTAAGGAAAAAAGAAGGAATATTTCAACTCAATTCTCTACCTTCGAGCCTTTGTGACTTTGTGGTTTTAATAATTAATGTTATGTTCTTAACCTCTGTCTTTTAAACTTCGTACTTCCCGAAAAAGTTCAAAGCCAAGGGAGAGGTTTTTTCCTGTTTTGTTTGCAACATCCTTTTGTAGTGCAGGATTATTGAAGTTCAAAAAAGGGTTATAGCTTTTTTCCTCACCCATCGTGGATAATGGTTCTGAGTTTGAAGCCTGAACTTCAATGTTTTTCTTTTTCAACTCTTCATTGGAGGAAAAGAGTGATAGAGAGAAGGGCATGTTAATGTCGAAATAGTTATGACCACAAAGCACCTTTAAATGGTCTGGTAGGTTACTGAGCCTGTTTGAGAAAGTTTCATAGGTGGTTTTAACATCTCCGCCAAAATTACAGTTACCGCAGCCGGCGAGAAAAATGGTGTCTCCACAGAAAAAAAGTTCGTTATTAACGATGATGGAAATTCCTCCTGGTGTATGACCTGGAGTGTGTATGATTTGAACGTTTATTTCCCCAACCTGAAAAGTTTCATTATCGACGGGATATATGTCTGCTCCAATTCTTTCTTCTTTATGAACACAGAGAGCAGCACCGGTAGCTTTTTTTACATCAGTATTTCCTGAGGTATGGTCATAATGACCGTGGGTGTTAAAAATATATTTCAGTTTTAGTCCATTTTCTTTCACGGTTTGAATGAGCTCCAAAGGAGTAATTGGGTCGATCGTTATTGCTTCTTTGCTTGTTTCGTCAATCACCAAATACGAGTAATTTGAGCCGCTTTTGAATTGTTTGTATTTCATTTTTCTTTTTAAAGAATTACGTCTTTGACCCAAGGAAGGTCTTTATATCGCCATGGTTTATATAGTTTGCATTCAGGGTTCCCGCAGAATTTCCCATGTGACCATCTGATTTCAGCTTTAAGGTCGATATCAAACAATTGATTATTGGTTTTATCTTTAAAATAAAACCTCAATAAAACCTCCGGTTGGCCTGCTTTTTTAGATATCGCTTTAATATCAAGGAATTCAAACATTCGTCCCCACTCTGAACTGGGGTTTAGAATAATTACAAAAGGCTCTTTTTTGTCTATCCCTGCAAGAATGTACCTGACAGAGTTAACCCTAAAGAATTCATGAAAAATAATCTCAAACTTTTTCTTGTAATTCTTTTCTGCCTTTAACTTCAGGATTTGATTATTAAAGATTTCGGTTGAGCCGAGGCTTACTTTCTCACAAAGTTTACTATAGGCATTTAATATAGCTTCATTCTTTTCTCTATGAAGTTTTGCTACATGCTTTGAAAAAGCTCTTTTATCTTTCTTGTTTTTTGTTCTCTCATAATAATCAACAACAGTTGTACAGCCTGTAATTCTTTCCCCATTACATGTTGAGAAATAGCTCTGAAGTTCATCGGAAGCAGTATGTAAAAACCAATCTTTTCCCCGACCTTTATCAGTTTCTGCAAGAGGCAGTTTTTCAAAAACCCTTTCAGGTGAACCATTAATGAGAATATTTGAATTTTCTTTTATGGAAATCCGCCAATTGGCATTAAGAATTTCAAGGTCTTTTGATGCCTGTTCCACTGATCCTGTGGATTCATGCCCAATCCAAGAGACGTCTAATTTTCCAAAACCCTGTTCGCACATCCAATTTCCAATTGCTTGACCAGCCTTTAACAGCTTTAAAGCATTCTCCCACTTGTTTTTACTTGATTCATACTTTGACATTTCCATTAAAAAAGATTCAACACCTGAAATGCCAACATTCTTAATAGCAAGTAATGATTTCTTGTTAAATCTACCATTTATAATTCCTAGAGCCACGGTAAGCTCAGAGAAAACTGTTTGTCCTCTTGCCATCTTAACTTACCTCAAATAAAGATGGTTGTCGTTTTACCAAGTTGTTGAAATAAACGTTTTCAAAATTGTTTTCTTCTTGAAGGTTAAATATTTTCGACCAAATAGCTTCTAATCTTTTTGCTATATGGAAAGCCAAAAGGGGAGGGACTGCGTTCCCAATCAGTTTATAGGCCTCTGAAGTGCTTACAGGTTGATTCTCACATTCTCTTGGAATGATGAAGTCATAATCATCGGGAAATGTTTGTATTCTTGCGCATTCCCTGACGGTCAACCTTCGTTCCTGAAGACCTTTTTGAAGTTCATTAAGATATTTACCACCATGTTCAGGGTTTAACCTTCGGTATTCAATATTTCCATGATGTTCCGACCTGATTGTCGGACCAATATCATCAAGGTTGACCTCTGTTTGTCCCTGACAATGCTTGCCGTACCATTTTGCCTTGGAATAGCTTTTTTGAGAAAGATCGTCTGTCTCTTCCGGCTCCAACAAACCGGACAAAGCTTCTCTTACAGTAACCATTGACATTCGGTCAGCATTGTTGCCTAAGGTATGTGTTGCTATCGGGTATGGATCATATTCTTCGGGAACGAAATCATTACTTAAAGCACTCATTGCCTCCTCATTTAACAGATCTTTTCTGAAGCCGAAGAAGATAACCCTTTCTCTTCCCTGAGGAACTCCATATTCCGCAGCATGCAAGACTCTTGCACCAACAACGAGATAGCCATTGTCGCCAATGGACTTGAAATCATTTTCAATTATTGTTTTTGCCTCAGAGAGGCTGATTAATCCTTTAACATTTTCCGCTACAAACATTTTTGGACGGACAATATCAATAACTTCTCTCATCCATGTATAGAGCATTCCCCTGTTTTCAAGAGATGGGTTATCAAGATGACTTAATACATTCCCATAATGGCTTTTATGAGAGTTAAAACCCATGCGTTTTCCAGCGACACTAAAGTCCTGGCAAGGAAAGCCTCCTGTAACGACATCAATATTTTTAGGAAAGCAAAATAAACCTTTCCTTGAACGCTTGACCAGTTCCACAATGCTGGCTAAATGAAAAGTTCCTTTAGGGCTCCCACGTTTTGAGAAATAATTTTCCCATACGGCTTTTGCTCCCGGTCGTATATCATTCGCAAAAATTGTGTTAAATGTTGTTGAGGGTAACTTTAACCAATTTTTTCTATGTTCTTCTAATGCCCATTCAGGATAAACTTTTTGGTTAATATTTATCTTAGGAATTTCAAATCCCCCTTCAAAGCCCAAATCCATCCCGCCACATCCTGAGAATAAAGATAGAACTTTTTTGTTTTTTTGATACATTCTTTTTGCTTTTATAACAATTTATGAGATAACAAACATAATTATAATTGAAAAAAAGGTTAATTTTTAACAGTTTTTTCGCTAAAATACTCCTCTGAAAATAATTAATTTCATCCGGGCAAATTCCTTTATGGACAATATAAAAACAAAACTTCCTCCAAGTGATTTAGAGGCGGAAAAGAACATCCTGTCAGCAATTCTCTTGGATAATGATGCTATTCTGAATGCAATGGATATCATTAAACCGGATGATTTCTATAGCAGGGCAAACCATAATATCTTTGCCTGTATGCTCAGTTTGTTTGAAAAAAGTACTGAGACGGATATTCTTACGCTGGCAAATGAACTGAAGAACAATTCCCTCTACGAAGCAAGCGGGGGTAAGGAATATCTCGAATCCCTCTGTGTTTTAGTACCATCATCTGCTGCGGTTGGAGCATATTGTCATATGGTACGAAGAAAATCGGTTCTTCGTCAGCTCATTAAGGCTTCAACCCATATTCTCGAAAATTGTTATGACGAATCCAAGGAAGTAAGCGAAGTTCTTGACCAAGCGGAACAATCAGTTTTTGAAGTTGCCGAAACAAAATCGCAGTCGGGAACAAAACATATTAGTGACGTTATTGACGCAAGTTTTAAGCAAATAGAATCTCTCTTTGACAAAAAACAGCTCATCCCAGGTCTTACTACAGGCTTTAAAAAAATCGACCAACTCATCGGTGGACTCCAGAAAACACAGCTTCTTATTGTTGCTGCACGACCAGGTATGGGAAAAACTTCCTTTTGTTTAAATATTGCCATTAACACGGCAATTCAGGAACAGTCTGCTGTTTTGGTATTTAGCCTTGAAATGTCCTGCGAGGAACTTGGGGTTAGAATGCTCTGCTCAAATGCGTCAGTTAACTCTCAGAAAATCAAAACAGGTTATTGGAGTGATAAAGATTGGGACAAGCTCACCAACGCTGCTGCCCGTCTTTGTGATACGAATATTCTTATTGACGATTCACCCGGACTTAATATTCTTGAGGTACGGGCAAGGGCTCGAAGAGCAAAAGCTTCCCACCCGAACCTAGGACTTATTATTGTTGATTACCTCCAGTTAATGCGGGGCATAAGAACAAATATGGATCGTCACCTTGAAATTGCAGAAATTTCCCGTTCCTTAAAGGCTCTTGCAAAAGAGCTTGATATTCCGGTAATTGCTCTTTCCCAGTTAAGCAGGAAAGTTGAGGAGAGAGGTGATAAAAAACCGCAGCTTTCTGATCTACGGGAATCGGGTTCCATTGAGCAGGATGCTGATATAGTAATGTTCATCAACAGACCGGAAATGTATGACCGGGATAACCCGGAAGTGTCAAATATTGCTGAAATTGATGTCGCCAAGAACCGAAGTGGACCAACAGGTTCATGTAGCTTGACCTTTCTTAAAGAATTCACAAGGTTTGAAAATATTGCTTATGAGGATAGCAGCATGTCCCCAAGCTTCGATGCCATAACCGATATGAGCCTTGATGCACCCGGAGAGGGTGATGGTGTTTTTTAAATTGTTGTCAGTTTTCAGCAGCAGGTGAACAGGTAAAACTGTCAGCTCATCATTAAAAACTCATCACGAACTTGCTGTTCACTTTAATCTCATCACTGGTATATTGAAGACTTCAGAAATTCCATTTCTTAAAACAATTTTTTCCATAGCTTCCATTACGATGGTAAGCCGTATTCTCGGATTAGTACGGGAACAGGTGCGAGCGCATTTTTTAGGAACAACCATTTATTCTGATGCTTTCACCTTCGCCTTTGCGATTCCAAATCTTTTTCGAAGGCTGACGGCTGAGGGGGCAATGACCAACGCCTATATCCCCATTTTTTCAGAAGTTAAGGAAAAAGACTTTGAAAAACTTTGGTTATTTGCCACAAACTTCTTTAATATCCTATTATTTTTCACTTCGCTTATTACGGTTTTAGGTGTAGCTTTTTCTCCTGCTTTGCGTTTTATCATTCTTGGGGAGAATTTCTCGGAAGAGGGGGTTGTCGCAACGGTCGAATTAACTCAGTATATGTTTGTTTATATTCTGTTTATTTCCCTTGCGGCTTTCTGTCAGGGGATTTTAAACAGCTACGGACAGTTTAATAAGGCAGCTTTTACTCCGGTTCTCTTTAATCTGGTTTTTATTGGATGTGCTTTTCTGTTTTCAGATAGATTCAGCAACCCTGCCTACGCCTTTGCTTTGGGAGTTGTTCTAGGGGGAATTGTTCAGTTTCTTTTTCTTCTGCCTGGCATACGAAAGCTTGGTTTCAGGTTTAAGGCTCGCTTGAACCTTAAGGAAGAAAATTCAGTGAGGGTTATGAAATTAATGGTTCCGGGACTTTTGGGAGTTGGAGTTTATCAAATTAACATTTTTGTCGCCAACCTGATAGCAATTTCTCTTGGTGAAGGAGCTATTTCCTCTCTTTCCTATTCAAACCGTCTTATCGAGCTGGTTCTTGGAGTTTTTATTGTTTCTATTTCAACGGTGCTCTTGCCGAAGTTTTCAGCAAGTGCAGTGTCTGAAAACTATGAAAAGATTAAGGATGACTATCTTTTTTCTCTGAGAATTATTACGTTAATGAGTTTTCCGGCAATGGTTGGACTTATTTACCTGAAAGAACCAATTCTCAACCTGCTTTTTGTTTTTCAAAACGGAACGTTTGATGCTCATTCTTTGGAAATTACCGCTTATGCACTTCAGTTTCATGCAATTGGTTTATATGTTATTGCCCTGACCCGGGTAACTCAGCCTCTGCTTTTTGCCTTTAAAGACATGAAACTTCCCCTTTACGCTGGAATTGTTGCAATGGTCATTAATATTGTTTTTTGTTTTGCCTTATCCCCATATCTTGGGAATGGCGGGATTGCACTTGCCAATACTCTTTCCATAGCAGTTCAGGCGGTCATTTTAATTTTTGCGGTTAAAGGAAAGGTTGGTTCTTTGGGGCTTGTGAAAAGTTATTTTCCATTTATCGCAAGAATTTTTCTTGCCTCGGTTGCGATGTTTTGCTTTCTCTATTATTCAGCCAGCTACTTTAATCTTTTTGAACTCCATGAAAAGATTGTTCTTGCTCCAGTACTTCTTGGACTTATTTTCGCAGCAATTCTTTTTTTCTTTTTAATCTGTGCTTTGTTGCGGGTAGAGGAAATGAAGCTCTTTAAGAAACTTATTTCCCGTTAGAATTTAAGATAAATTTGGTTTTGTTTTAGTCTTCTGACTGTAATGTTTCGAGGATTTTTCTGCGCTTGGCGAAGACCTCAAGCATTTTCCATTGAACAATTGGTATGTTTTTGATAATGTCATTTTCAATACAGAGGATTTCACTTTCTTCCTCTGCAACAAGATTAAACATATCAAAATCAAAAGAAAAGAAGGTATGTTCTCCAAAAAAGTTTCCTGCTCCGATTTCTTCGATTATTTCTCCATGAGAGCCAATTACCTGCAACTTCCCTGAATCAATAAGAATTAATGAATTACTTTTTTTGGTTTTTGTAAGAGCTCCTTTTTTTAATATGGAACTTTTCATTACCTTCACAATATTGTTTAGGGTGGAGACAGAACATTCCTGACTAAACAGAACATTTCTTTGCAGAGAGGTAATTTCATCGTAGAGTTGTTTTGTTTCATGATAAATCCCATTTTTTTCAAAAAAGGCTCCCATGAGATTTATTGAAACCTTTTGAACTGTTACATGAGAAATTGCCCGCCAAGTACCAAAGCTTTTAATCGGATAGAAGAGATATTCCATTCCGATAAAACTACCAACGGTAAGTTTGTTGTGTATTTTGGA